>NZ_REFO01000012.1:0-195303 GCF_003688665.1 Hydrogenothermus marinus | reverse complement strand
GAAATTGATATAAATTTTTTAAATGAGCTTTTTAAAGCTTGGATAAAAGAACATAATTTAGAGAATATAGAATATAAAGGAATATTTAAAGGCTTTTACTCAAAAGTAAAAGGAAAAGAAAGAGCTCAAGCAATCTTAATAAATTTCAAAGAAAGAAAACCTTTAATAAATTTATATGAAAAATGTAGGAAATTAGGTATAAAATTAATAATAGAAGTTGATCCTGTAAATCTTTTTTAAGAGGTAAAAATATGGAAAGATTATACTCACCTTGGAGAAGTCAATATATAGAAGGAGTTGATAAACAAGAAGGATGTTTTTTATGTAATGCATATAAATCAAATGATGATGAAAAGAACTTAGTTTTATACAGAGGAGAAAAATGTTTTGTAATAATGAATTTATATCCTTATAATGCAGGGCATTTAATGGTATGTCCAAATGAGCATATAGGAGATTTTTTAAAGCTAAATAAAGATACCCTTTGTGAGTTAAATATACTTACTCAGAAAATGATAAAAGCTTTAAAGATAGCTTTAAATCCAGATGGTTTTAATCTTGGCTATAATTTAGGAAGAGTTGCAGGGGCAGGACTTGAAACCCATATTCATAATCATATAGTACCAAGATGGAATGGAGATACTAACTTTATGCCGGTTATAGGAGAAACAAGAGTAATATCTCAAGATTTAAAAGAGATTTATTATAAAATAAAAGAGGTTTTAAAAAATGATTAATAAAATTAAACTTATATTTTGGCTTATTATTCTACTTGCAGTAGCATACTTTGTTTCTATGAATGTACAACCTTCAGTAAGTATAAATATTCTACCTACATTAAAAACACCACAACTTCCACTTGCTTTAATAATAATTATAAGTATGATAATTGGAGCTATTGTTATTCTACTTTTTGCAATTACAGACTGGTTTTCATTTAAAATTGAAAAACTAAAAGTTATAAGACAGTTAAACTTAACAAAAAATGAGCTTGAAAAATGCCAAAAAGAAAATGAAAAACTAAAAAAGGAAGTAGAAGATTTAAAAAAACAGCTTGAAATAGAAAAAAATAAACAAAATATTCAAGTTGAAGAAGTAGAAAAAGAGGAAGAATAATGGGATTATATGATAGAGATTATATGAAAGAAAGACAAACAGCTACAAATAAGTCTAATTTTAATCCAAAAGATTACTGGATAATATGGATAATTTTGGCATTTATTTTAGGTTTTATAATTGGTAAAATTTTATAAACAATAAAATATGGAGGATAAAGATTTGGGTATAGGAAAGAAAGTTAGACTTGAAAGAATAATAAATAGAGAAACAGGAAAAACAGTAATTGTACCAATGGATCATGGAGTAAGTTCAGGCCCAATAGAAGGTCTTATAAATATAAAAGAGACTGTAGAAAAAGTAGCAGAAGGTGGTGCAAATGCTATTATTTTACATAAAGGTATTGTAGAACAAGGACATAGAGGAAAAGGAAAAGATGTAGGCTTAATAGTTCATATGTCTGCATCTACAGATTTATCTTTAAAAAAGAATGACAAAGTTTTAGTTTGCACTGTAGAAGAAGCTATAAAGCTTGGTGCAGATGGCGTTTCTATCCATGTAAATATTGGAGCAGAAGATGAAAAACAGATGTTAAAAGATTTTGGAGAAGTATCTAAAGCATGTCTTGAATGGCAAATGCCACTTGTAGCAATGCTTTATTATAGAGGCCCTGAAGTCAAAAATCCATTTGATCCAGATGCAATAGCTCATATTGCAAGACTTGGAGCAGAACTTGGAGCAGATATTGTAAAAGTTCCTTATACTGGAAATCCTGAAACATTTAAAAAAGTTGTAGAAGGATGCCCTGTTCCAGTAGTAATTGCAGGAGGTCCAAAAGTTAACTCTGATGAAGAACTTTTAAAAATGGTATATGATGCAGTTGTTGTAGCAGGAGGAGCAGGATTATCTATTGGTAGAAATGTTTTCCAACATAGAGATGTTGCAAAAATAACAAAAGCACTTTCTGAAATAGTTCATAATAAAATATCTGTAGAAGAAGCATTAAAATTATTAAAATAAGGAAGGAGTTTTTTTTCCTTCCTTCTGATTTTTATCAGTTTAAAAATTTTCAAAAAAATGATATAAATAAGAAAAATCTTTATTCTTGAGGTATATAATTTGAAAATCGTAGAAGAAATAACTTCATTTTGTACAGATAAAAATCTTTTCCCAATTATAGACAAAGTATTATCAGGAGAAAGACTTTCTTTTGAAGATGGAATAAAACTATTTAATACTAATGATATTTTAACTCTTGGTAAACTTGCAAACTTCAAAAAAGAAGAAAAAAGTGGGAAATATGTTTATTTTGTAATAAATAGACAGATAAATCCTACAAATATATGCACCTTAGATTGTAAATTTTGTGCTTTTGCAACTATAGATAAAAATGATCCTAAAGCTTATGAGATGAGCATTGATGAAATAAAAGCAAAAGCAGAATATGCAGTATCTCAAGGAGCAACAGAAGTTCATATTGTTGGAGGTCTTCATCCAGATTGGTCTTTTGAAGATTATTTAAATATTATAAAAGCAATAAAACAAAACTTTCCTAATTTACATATTAAAGCTTTTACAGCAGTAGAAATAGATTATCTTTCTAGTCTTGCAAAACTTTCTTATGAAGAAACATTAATTGCATTAAAAGAAGCAGGCCTTGGAAGTTTACCAGGCGGAGGAGCAGAAATATTTGCTCCGAGAGTAAGAAGAATTATAGCCCCAAATAAAATAGGTTGGAAAAAATATCTTGAGATACATAAAATTGCCCATAATCTTGGATTAAAATCAACTACTACAATGCTTTATGGTCATGTAGAAACTTTTGAAGAAAGAGTTGATCATATGTTAAAAATTAGAGAAACTCAAGATGAAACCGGTGGTTTTACTTGTTTTATTCCTTTAGCTTTCCAACCTGAAAATAATGATCTTGGTAAAAAAGAGCATACTTCAGGAATTGATGATTTAAAAACAATAGCAGTTTCAAGACTTTTACTGGATAATATTCCTCATATTAAATCTTATTGGGTAATGCTTGGAGAAAAAATTGCCCAAGTTGCTTTAAACTTTGGAGCTGATGATATGGATGGAACAGTTATGGAAGAAAAGATAGCCCATTTTGCTGGAGCTAAATCTCCGACACAACAACAAAAAGAAAGACTAGTAAAACTTATAAAAGAAGCAGATAAAATACCTGTAGAAAGAGATACTTTATATAATCCTATAAAGATTTATGGATAAAAGAAGATTTATAGCTTTTTTTGTTTTATTTTTAACTGCAGTAGTATTTTTAATTATTCTTATTTCTGTGCCTTATCTATTTTTTCTTATTTTAAAAATATTTTTAATATCTTTAAAATTTAGTTTTATATTTATAATTTTATTCTGGTTTGTTTTTGTAATAATATGGTATTTATATAAACTTAAAAATTATTAAAAGAAACTTCCAAGAACAAATCCAAATCTAGTATCACTTATTCCTGCAGGTGGATTAAGAACCTTTCCATAATATAAATCAATTGGAGCCATAGGAGTAACTATCTTTAATCCTACTCCTGCAGAATAATAGAGGCTTAAATCTTTAAATTCATTAAATCCTTGTCCTGCATCCGAAAATACATAACCCCATAGAAAGTTCTGTACTAAAGGATGATTTATTTGAAAATTAAATATAAGCTCATTTTTAGCACCAAGTGGATTTAAAGCACTATCATAAGGCCCTGCCATACCATAATCAAAGCCTCTTACTGTAAAATCACCACCAACAAAGAAATATTCATCAAGAGGAATTTCTTTATTTATTTTTCTAACAAATCCATATCTTGCTTTAAATGAAAAAACAAAATCTGTCCAGAAAATATGATCCGGTACAATAACAGTTCCACTAAATACTCCTTTATAAAAATCTCTTGTTCCAGTACCTGTCTTTAAGGTAATTGTAAAATCTGTTCCTTTTGTTGGAAGTATAGGATTATCTACATCATTTCTATTAATAAACCAGTATATTGAGTATAAATCATACTTTCCAGCTTGCCTTTGAATATAATAAGGTGCATCAGTAGAAACATTTTTATATTCACCTTTTTCTAAGGTTAAGCCTATTCCTGTTCTCCAGTATTCTTTAAATTCTCTTGAAAGGGTAGGAGAAAATCCAAGTTTTTGAGCAACAAATGTTCCATAATCAACATAACTATCATAAAGTTTAAATCCAAGATCTAAAGGTTTATAAAAAGCCCATTTATGAAGATAAGATATAGAATTATTTCTATATTGAGAACCAACTGTTAAAGATAAACCTAAAGTATCTCCTGTTCCCATAAAATTACCTTTTTTAATAGATGCAAAGAAAGAAAGGCCTGTTAACTGACTATATCCTGCACCAACAGAGATCTGTCCTGTAAATCTTTCTTGTACATATGTATCTACATCAAGTTTGTCTTCCGAAACAAATTTTGGATTAAATCCAATTCCATTGTAAAATCCAAGTTTGTAAAGTCTTGCTTGAGAACGAAGAAGATCTTTTCTTTTGAATAAATCTCCTGGTGCAAATCTAAGTTCTCTTCTTATTACATAATCTCTTGATTCATAATTTCCATGAATATTTATTTTATTTACATAAAATATATTTCCCTTATCTATATTGTATACTACTTTTACAAGCTTATTTTTCTTATCTAATATTTTTTCATCATCTACTCTAGTGAATATAAATCCAAGGTCTGTATATTTATCTATAATTTCATCTTTTATCTTTTTAATTATCTCTCCATTGTAATAATCACCAATTTTTAAATCTCTTTTAAATCTTTCTAATATTTCATCTTTTGTATATAAAGTATTGTTTTTAAACTCAATAGCAGAGAGCTTATATCTTGGACCTTCTTTTATTGTAATAAATATATAATATTCTTCTCCATTTTTTAGCTCTATTTTTGGCTGAGATACAAAAACATCAAAAAATCCTTTATTAAGATAAAGCTGTCTTATTCTATCTATATCTTCATATAAAACTTCTTTTTGAAGTGAAGGATGGAATCTAAGTTTCCACCAACATCTTTTTTTGGTTTCCATAACATCTTTAATATCATCATCAGATATCTGCTTGTTTCCAATAATAACTATCTGTTTAACGTATGCTTTATGCCCTTCATCTATTTTAAATACAAGAATATTTCCCTTAAAATAGTAAGAAACTTTTGTATTATAAAATCCTTTTTCTTCATAAAGTTTTAAGATTTTCTTTTTCATTTTTTCTATTTCTTCAATAGAAAAAACCCTGCCAAGGCCTTTTTTTAAAGACTGAAGTTTTTCTTGAAGTTCAGGACCTACAGATGTAAGCCATGGCATAGTCCCGGTTTCTTGTCTTTCTTCTTCTATAATTCCTAAAGCATCTTTTAAATCTTGAGTACTTATTTCTTCATTACCTTCAAACTCTATCTTTTGCACGACAGGAAGTTCTTTAAATACAAAAATAAGATCTATGCCATTTTCTGTATATTGAGTATATGTTTCTATATCCTTAAAATATCCAAGTTTATATAAATCTCTTAATGTTGATGCTACTTTATCTCTTGTAACTATAGCACCTTTTTTTAATGGAATTAATGGCTTTATTATTTCTGGTTTTATATATTTTAATCCTCTAATCTCTATTCCTTTTAATCTATATACTTTTTGAATCTCTTTTTCTAAGGAAGGAGTTTGAATATTTTCTTGAGATTTTGAAGGAATAAAAAATAATAAAATAAAAAATAGGGGCAATAACCCCCATTTATATATTAAATTGTTGTAGCTTCTTCTTTTTTCTTGGTTGTTTTCTTTCTGGCTCTTGTTTTTTTGACTTTTAAACCAACTGTTCCATCTTTCTTCATAATTATTTCTGCAGTTGAACCTTCTGGCAGATTTCCTTTTAATATCTCTTCTGCCAATAAATCTTCTACAAGTGATTGTAAGGCCCTTTTTATACTTCTTGCTCCATATTCTGGATTGAATTCCTTCTCTATTAAATGTTCTACAAATTCGTCTGATAATTTCACTTTTACATTCCATTCACTTAACCTTTTATTTATTTCTTTAAGTTGAATATCAATTATACCTTTAACTATCTCTTTATCCAATGGTTTAAATACTATCACATCATCAAGTCTGTTTAAAAACTCTGGTGAAAAGTGCTTTCTAACTTGTTGTAAAACATTTTTCTTCATATTTTCATAATCAAGTAAAGATGATTTTTGTTCAAATCCCATTTTATTACTTTCAAGTATAAGTCTTGCTCCAAGGTTTGAAGTCATAATTATTATTGTATTGCTAAAATCTACAACTCTTCCAAAATTATCAGTTAATCTTCCATCATCAAATATTTGTAAGAAAATATTAAATACATCTGGATGAGCTTTTTCTATCTCATCAAATAAAAGTACTGAATAAGGTCTTCTTCTTACTGCTTCTGTAAGTTGTCCACCTTCTTCATAACCAACATATCCTGGAGGAGCACCAATAAGTCTTGATACTGTATGTTTTTCCATAAATTCAGACATATCAAATCTTATTAATGCATCTTCTGTTCCAAATAGATATTCTGCTAAAGCTTTTGCTGTTTCTGTTTTACCAACTCCTGTTGGTCCAAGGAACATAAATACACCTATAGGTCTATGTGATCCTTTTAATCCCACTGTATTTCTTCTTATAGCCTTTGAAATTGCAGATATTGCTTCATTTTGATCAACAACTCTTTTATGAAGCTCTTCTTCAATATGTAAAAGTTTTTCTGCTTCAGTTTGAGTTAATCTTGCTACTGGTATTCCAGTCCATTTAGCAATTACCATAGCTATATGCTCTTCTGTAACTTTTGGCACTTTTTCTTTTCTTTCTTCTTTCCACTTTGCTTTTTCTGTTTCAAATTTTGCTCTTAATTTAAGTTCTTCATCTCTGAGTTTTGCTGCTTTTTCATAATCTTGTTCTTTTGCTGCTTGTGCTTTTTCTTCTTCTATCTGTTTAATTCTTTCTTCTATTTTTTTAAGTTTAGCAGGTAGTTCTAATCCTCTTAATCTAACCCAAGCACCTGCTTCATCTATAAGATCTATTGCTTTATCAGGAAGTTGTCTATCTGCGATATATTTAACTGAATATTCAACTGCTTTTTCTATAGCTTTCTTTGTATAGTGAACATGATGAAACTCTTCAAACTTTTTCTTAAGACCCATTAATATTTTTACTGCATCTTCTGGAGAAGGTGGCTCTACTAATACTGGTTGGAATCTTCTTTCTAAAGCACCATCTTTCTCTATATATTTTCTATATTCATCTATTGTTGTAGCACCAATTAACTGAATTTCTCCTCTTGCTAAAGCAGGCTTTAACATATTTGAAGCATCTATTGAACCTTCTGCTGCACCTGCCCCAACAAGTGTATGAAGCTCATCTATAAATAATATTATATGAGGTGCTTTTTCTAACTCTTTTAATATATTTTTTAATCTTTCTTCAAACTGACCTCTATATTTTGTACCTGCAACTAATGCTGCTAAATCTAAAGCTACAACTCTTTTCCCAAGTAAAGGTTCTGGAACTTCTTTATTAGCTATTCTTTGAGCAAGACCTTCAACTATAGATGTTTTACCAACACCTGGCTCACCTATTAAAACTGGATTATTTTTTCTTCTTCTTGCAAGAATTTGTATAACCCTATCTATCTCTTTATCTCTTCCTATTACTGGATCTAATTTTCCTTCTTTTGCTAAAGCTGTTAAATCTCTTGAGAATCTATCTGTATTTGGAGTAGGTACTTGCTTTTGTTGTTCTTGAGGTGGTATTTCTCCAAGTATTTGAAGTATTTCTCTTCGTATAGAGTATTCATCTATACCAAATCCTCTTAAAACTCTTCCGCCAAGTCCAGTTTTTTCTCTTACAACACCTATTAAAAGATGCTCAGGCCCTACAAACTGGTGATGTAGTATTCTTGATTCTTCAACTGCATATTCTAAAACTCTTTTTGCATCAGGAGCAAATAAAACTTCTCCAACATGGGAACCTTTTACCATTTGAGAAGTTAATGTTCTTTTTACTTTTTCTACTGTTAATCCAAATCTTGATAAAACAAGTATAGGAATATCCTCTTCTTCAAGTAAAGATAAAAGAAGATGCTCACTTCCTAAATAATTACTTCTATATTCTAAAGCTATTTCTCTTGCATTTAATATTGCTTTCCTAGCTCTTTCTGTAAATTTTTCAAACATAACTTTTTACCTCTTTTTTATTTTTGCCATAAAATTGGCAAATTTGAAAAAATTTCAAGAATAATAATCATATAATAAACCATCTTTCATATAATAAATATCATTACAATATCTTGCTATGTCAATATCATGGGTAGCAATGATAATACTCACATTATGCTCTTTATTCAAGTTTTTAAGTATTTCCATTACTATTCTACTATTTTCACTATCTAAATTTCCAGTTGGCTCATCTGCTATTATTATTTCTGGATTGTTTATTAAAGCTCTTGCTATTGCTACTCTTTGTTGTTGGCCTCCTGAAAGCTGAGAAGGTTTATGATTTAATCTATCTTCTAAGTTTAGTTTTTTTAAAATATCTTTTGCCTTCTCATATGGTTTTTTTTCATTATTTTCATATATAAGCATAGGCATAGCAACATTTTCTAAAGCAGTAAATTCTGGTAGTAGATAATGGAACTGAAAAACAAAGCCAAGTTTTTTATTTCTAAATAATGCAAGCTGTTCCTCGGAAATGCTATAAATATCTTTTCCATCAATAAAAACTTTACCTTCTGTAGGTTTGTCAATTGCACCTATTAAATGTAAAAATGTACTTTTTCCTGAACCAGAAGGTCCCATTATTGCAATCATACTTCCTTTTTCAGCTTGAAAGTTAATACCTTTTAAAGCTTCAACCTGTCCTTCTTCAGTTTTATAAATCTTTTTTAAATTTTCTACTTTTATAAAAGCCATCACTCATACCTTAAAATTTTTGCTGGTATCTCTTTTGATGCAAAATATGAAGGAATTATAGAAGATATAAAACAGATTACAAGAGAAGAAATACTTACAGCTAATATATGAAAAATATTTATTTTTAGTGGTAAATACTCCATCATATAAACTTCAGGATTTAGTTTTACAAGATGATAAGTATCTCCAATATAAATAATTGTAAGGCCAATGATTAATCCAATTATGGTTCCTACGATTCCTATTATCATTCCTTGCCATAAGAAAATCTTAAGTATAAATCTATTATTTGCACCAATAGTTTTTAATATTGCTATATCTTTTCTTTTTTCCCTTGATTTTGTAATTAAAAGACTTGAAATATTAAAAGATGCAACTAAAACTATTAATGCTATTACTAAAAACATTGCAAGTTCTTCAAGTTGTAAGGCTTGAAATAAAGTTTTATTCATATCTATCCAAGTTTTAACAATATATATTGGATCTAAAATTTCTTCTAATTTTTTCTTAACAATATCAGCCTTATATGGATCTTTTAGATTAAGTTGTATACCAGTTATTCTATCTTGATAATCTAAAAATTTTTGAGCATCTTTTATATTCATCTGAACATAGCTTGAGTCATATTCGTATAATCCAAAATTAACAATTCCACCTATCTTAACTTTCATTACCTTAGGTATATATCCTATTGCTGTTTTTCTTCCGTAAGGGGATATAAGAGTTATTTTGTCTCCAACATCAACACCAAGTATCAAAGCTAAATCTTTTCCTATTAAAACAGTTTTTGGATTTTTAATAGAATCATAGCTACCTTTTATAATTTTAGTATTTGTTTTCATTATCTTTTTGTCTTTATCTGGATATACTCCCCTAACAAATATTGATTGGACTGTAGAACCAACAGAAGCAAGAGCTTGAGAATATATAAATGGCTGAAAATTTTTAATATCCTCTATTTTTTTTAGTTTATTTTGTAGCTTTTCATAATCTTCTTCCCAAAAACTATTTGCAAGTTTCATAATAATTACTTGAGGAGTAGTTTCTAATATTTTCTTTTTTAAACCATATTGGAAACCATTCATTACAGCAAGGGTAACTAAAAGAGCAGAAACTCCAACAACAATACCTATTAGTGAGATAATACTCATAAAAGAAAGGGCTTTACTTTTTAATGAGAATAAATATCTTAGAGCAATTTTTATATATAAAGGCATAAAACCTCTCTTATCTTGAGTTTAATTCTATTATACTATTATCTAGTATTTTTAAATGGAGGAATTTCCTTTGGAAAATAAAAAATTACTTGCACCTTCAATACTTTCAGCAGATTTTTCAAAACTTGGAAAGCAGATAAAAATAGCAGAAAATGCAGGAGCAGATATAATACATCTTGATGTTATGGATGGTAGATATGTACCAAATATTACCTTTGGAATGCCAATAATTGAAAAAATAAGACCTTTAACTAAACTTCCATTTGATGCACATCTTATGATAGTAGAACCTGAAAAATATGTTGCTGATTTTATAAAAGCTGGAGTAGATATGATCTCTTTTCATATGGATGCAACTATTCATTCTCATAGACTTGTTGAAAAAATAAAATCTCTTGGAGCAAAAGCAGGGGTTGTTTTAAATCCAGCAACACCAGTTAATACATTAGAAGAAATTATTTATTATGTAGATTATGTGTTAATAATGTCTGTTAACCCAGGATTTGGTGGACAAAAATTTATTCCTCAAACTCTTTTAAAAGTTAAGAAATTAAAAAATCTTATGGAAACTACAGGTAGAACAGATATATTAATAGAGATGGATGGAGGAATAAATAAAGATAATATAAATAAAATTTCAAGAGAAGGAGTCAATATATTTGTTGCAGGAAGTGCAGTATTTAAAGGAAATATAGAGGAAAATATAAAAACTTTAAAAGAAAATATGAAAATTTAAAAAGCAGAGAAAATATACCCATTTTATTTAAAGAAATTTTAGTGAAAAAAATATTAAAAAAAATTTAAAATCGGTATTCAACACAATAGATGATAACTTTTACTAACAACAAATATCTCTAATAAATAACTCTTAATCAATTTTTAAGTCTTCAAAAAGAATAAATACCATTTCTCACTTAAAGTATAAATATGATATAATACTAAATATTTTTTCTTAAAAAAGAGGTAGATTTTGGATTTTAAAGGTAAAAAAGCTATAATTACAGGCTCAACAAGAGGGATAGGAAAAGCTATAGCAGTAGAGTTTGCAAAAAGAGGAGCTACAGTAGTAATTACTGGTAGAGATAAGGCAAATGCTGAAGTTGTTGCAAAAAATATATCCTCAGAATTTGGTGTTGATGCTTATGGTGTAGAGCTTGATTTTTCTAAGGATATTTCAGAAAGCTGGAAAGAGATAGAAAATTACATAGATATACCAGATATATTAGTAAATAATGCAGGGATTACAAGAGATACCCTTTTTATTAGGATGAAAGAAGAAGACTGGAATGAAGTTATAAATACTAATCTTACTGGTACATTTAAAATTACTCAACTTGCAGTTAAAAAAATGATAAGAAAAAAATACGGTAAAATTATAAATATATCTTCAATAGTTGGCTTTACTGGTAATGTAGGGCAGGTTAATTACTCAACGTCTAAAGCAGGATTAATAGGATTTACAAAATCCTTAGCTAAGGAACTTGCTTCAAGAAATATAACTGTAAATGCAGTAGCACCTGGGTTTATAGAAACAGATATGACAGAAAATTTATCACCAGAAATTAAGGAAAACTACATTAAACAGATACCAGTTGGTAGATTTGGAAAACCTGAAGATGTGGCTTATGCAGTTTTATTTTTAGCTTCTGATTTAGCTTCTTATATTACAGGTGAAACAATCCATGTGAATGGTGGAATGTATTAATAATTAAAAAAACACAGGAGGTCAAAAATGGCTGAAAATATCGAAGAAAGAGTAAAAGAAATTATTGCTGATCAACTTGGAGTTTCTTTAGATCAGATTAAACCTGAATCAAGATTTGTTGATGATTTAGGTGCAGATTCTTTAGATGTTGTAGAACTTATAATGGCTTTTGAAGAAGAGTTTGGTGTAGAAATACCTGATGAAGATGCAGAAAAAATAGCTACGGTACAAGATGTTTTAGATTATATTGCACAAAAACAAGGATAATAGAGGTTTTTAAATGAGAAGAGTCGTCATTACCGGTTTAGGAGCTATAACACCTCTTGGAAATAATGTTCAAGATTTTTGGCAAGGTCTTATTGAAGGAAAAAGTGGTATTGATGTAATAAAAAGATTTGATCCTTACTCTTATAAACTTCCTGTCGTAATAGCAGGAGAAGTAAAGGATTTTGATCCTACCCAGTATCTTGATAAAAAAGATGTAAAAAGAATGAGTGATTTTGTAAAGTTTGCTGTTGTTGCAGCAAAAGAAGCAGTTAAAGACTCAGGATTAGAAGTTGATAAAATAGATCCTACAAAAGCAGGTGTTATAGTGGGAACCGGTATTGGCGGGCTTAGAGATATTGAAGATCAACAACAAATTCTTTTAGAAAAAGGTGCCAGAAGGGTTTCTCCTTTCTTTATTCCTTCTGGAATTTCAAATATGGCTTCAGGATATATATCCATAGAGTTTGGTTTTAAAGGTCCAAATAGCTGTGTTGTTACTGCATGTGCAACAGGAACCCATTCTATAGGTGATGCTTTTAAAATTATCCAAAGAGGCGATGCAGATATAATGATAGCTGGTGGCACAGAAAGTGCTATTACACCTCTTGGAATAGCAGGATTTGCAAATATGAAAGCTCTTTCTACAAGAAATGGTGAACCTCAAAAAGCTTCAAGGCCTTTTGATGCAGAAAGAGATGGTTTTGTTATGGGAGAAGGAGCTGGTATTTTAGTATTAGAAGAATTAGAGCATGCAAAAAAAAGAGGAGCAAAAATATATGCAGAAGTAGTTGGATATGGAATGACAGGAGATGCTTACCATATAACTGCTCCTTGTTCAGATGCAGATGGTGCTAAAAGAGTAATATCAATGGCTTTAAATGATGCAAGATTAAATCCAGAAGAAATAGATTATATAAATGCCCATGGTACATCTACACCTTTAAATGATAAAGTAGAAACCTTAGCAATAAAAGAAGTATTTAAAGATCATGCCTATAAATTAAAAGTTAGTTCTATTAAATCTATGATTGGTCATTTACTTGGTGCAGCAGGTGGTGTTGAAGCAGTTGCAACAGCTAAAACTATAGAAACTGGGATAATTCCTCCAACTATAAATTATGAGCATCCTGATCATGATTGTGATTTAGATTATGTACCAAATAAAGCAATAGAATATCCTGTAAAAGCGGCTATTTCTAACTCTTTTGGTTTTGGTGGAACAAATGCTTGTTTAGCTTTCAAAAAATTTGAAGACTAAAAATTTAGATGACTTATCCAGAAAAGTTTTTAAAAAGGATTGAAAAGTTAGAAGAGATTTTAGGATATACCTTTAAAAATAAAGAGTATCCCTTAACTGCATTAACTCATTCTTCTTTTGTTTCAGAATATAAAAAAGATATAAAAGATTATGAAGTATTAGAATTTCTTGGAGATTCTGTTTTATCACTTATAGTAAGTGAGATTTTAATCAAACAATATCCAAAAGCAAGAGAAGGAGAACTATCCAAAATAAGATCTTCTGTAATCAGTGAAGCTTTCTTAGCAAAACTTGCCAAGATGATAAAGTTAAATGAACTTGTTCTTTTAAGCCGAGGAGAGATAGCTCAAAAAGGAATGGAAAGAGAGTCTTTACTTTGTGATGTATTTGAGGCAGTTTTTGGAGCTATATACACTGATTGTGGATATTATATAGATCCTCCAAGGCAGGTTTTTAATAGGTTATTTAAAGATTTTCTTATTAAGAGTATAGAAAATAATGAAATTCCAAGAGATTATAAATCTATACTACAAGTTTATACTCAAAAACATTTAAAAACTATTCCTAAATATATCTTAGTTGAAGCAAAAGGTCCTGAACATGAAAAAGAATTTACAGTCCTTTGTAAAGTAGAAGATATAGTAGAAACTATTGGGAAAGGAAAATCTAAAAAAGAAGCAGAAAATAAAGCCGCAAGTAAAGCTTATAAAAAACTAAAAGAGAAAAATTAGGAATAGAACTCTATAAACCTTTGATTATCTTTTTGAATTTCAATATAGTTCTTCTTATTTTTATTTCCTCCTACTTTTAGAGAATATAGAGATTTATTAGGAAGATTAAAGTATAGCTAATTTTTATTTATAAATTTCAGCCGGATTTCAAATCTTCTTATATTTAGGTTTTCTACCTACCTTCGGAGATAATCCAAAAGAAATAGCTATAACTTTAAAAATTTCAGATAATTCAGAGTATAATTTTTATAATTTATCACCCAAAGGGTATATGAAAAATGAAAAAATTAGCTATTAAATATATTTCTATAATACTATTCATAATAATACTTATCTCAATTTCTTTATTCTATTTAAGTGAAATCTCTATATCAAAAGATCTTAATGATTTAATATCTATGTTTTGGAAAATTTTAGTAAACCCAATATTTAAAATTGGTAATACATCTATAAGCATACTTAATATAATTATTGCTATTTTAATTTTTTCTGCTGGATTTATAATAGGAAAACTTTATAAAAAAAACATAAAAAAAATTACACATAAATATACTTCAATAAATAGATCAACCCTTACAATTATTTCAAACATTGGTTATTATCTTATTATTATTTTTGCTTTCTTTATTGGCTTAAATATTTTAGGAATTAATCTTTCTTCTATAGCTTTAATTGCAGGAGCTTTATCAGTTGGAATTGGTTTTGGCTTACAGAATGTAGTTTCTAACTTTATTTCAGGAATTATATTAATGTTTGAGCATAGCATTAAAATAGGAGACTACATAGAACTATCAGATGGTATAAAAGGTCGCGTTAAAGATATTAGAATGAGATCAATAACAATCACAACTAACTCTAATATAGATATTATTATTCCTAATCAGTACTTTATTCAAAACAATGTAATTAACTGGACTATGGAAGATATGATTAGAAGATTTGAAATTCCTTTTGGAGTAGCTTATGGTACAGATCCTCAAAAAGTAATAACTGTAATAGAAGAAGCTGTTAAGAAAAGTAATTTCCCAGATGTTATTGATACCCCAGATAAAAAAACAAGAGTTGTAATGACAGGATTTGGAGATAGTAGTATAAATTTTGAACTTTTTGTTTGGATTCAAGGCCCTGAAATTTCATATCCGAAAAGAACAAAATCAAGATTTTTAATCTTAATTTATAAAACATTAAATGAAAACAATATTGAAATTCCATTCCCTCAAAGAGATCTTCATGTAAGAAGTATAGATGAAGATATTATCAAAAAGTTGAATATTACCGAAAGTTAAAATATATAAAAACATAAAATGGAGTTTTTTAATGAAATTCACAGTTGGTTTGATAAACCTATCACAAAAAGAAAAAATTTCAAATGAAACTTTAGAAAGTTTAGAAAAAAATAAAGAATATATAGATAAAGTTTTATATTCAGGAAAAAAAGAGGATATTGAAAATTTTCCAATAGATTTAGAAGTAATTCCATTAAATATAGAAAGTGAAAATAAAGCCTATATTAGAAACAAGATTTTAGAAGAATCAAAAGATAGTCAGTATATTTTATGGCTTTCAAATGAATCTATTCTTGAAGAAGAAACCTTAGAAGAATACAAAGAAGTTTTAAAAGAGTTTCCAGATGTAGATATTATATATCCAAATGAGATATTAATTGATTTTAATAATGAAGAAAATACAAGAACATTTAACGATTGGTATAAAAAAGAAATAGAACTTTTGCAAGGAATAACATTAGAAAAATATTTACCAGAGTTTGGAGTTTTAACAAAAAAAGAAATATTTGAAAAATTTGGAAAGTTTGATGAAAATTTTGAAGATTATGAGTTTTATAGATTTATAAGTTTAAACATAAAAAATTTAAAATTAAAGCTATCAGAATTTAGCTTTATAAAAAGAAAAATTTTTCAAACTTTTATTGATACTTCTTTTCATTCTAAAAATTTAAGAGACATTATCAATATTTATGATTGGAAAAAAGAAATATTTCCAAATTTAAACTGGGAAAAGGAAAAAGTAGCTAAGGCTACAGCTTATACAATAATTGCTGATAGGTTAAGAGAATATATAGACCTATATAATGCTACAGAGTTTTATAAAAAAGCTTTATTAACATTCCATAATCAACATTCTTTAAAATCTTTAATAGATACATATATCCAGATGGGTGATTTTGATAAAGCAAGGTATATGTTAGAAGAACAAGGATTATCTGAAAAAGAAATAAAAAAATATAAAGAACAGATAGATAATATAGAAAATATTGTAAATAATCTTGAAAAAGCAGTAGAAGAAGGAAAAGCTAAAGAAGTTTTAGCTTCCATTCCGGAAGTAATATCTATTTATGAAGGAGCACCTATATATAATATTCTTGGAGTTATACATTTTATAGGTAAAGATATAGAAGGTAGTTATAAATATCTTTATAAAGCAGTAAGTATGAATCCCCTAAATGAATATTATAAAGCAAATTTACTTGATGTAGCTAAACTATTAAATAAAACTTCAAAAGTAGAAAAACTTATAGAAAGAATTTTAATAAACTAAATTTGAAATTTCTTTTAATTAGCTTATAATATTAACCTTCTTTGGATGGGTGTCCGAGCGGCCGAAGGAGCAGCACTGGAAATGCTGTGCACCTTTTTAAGGTGCCGCGGGTTCAAATCCCGCCCCATCCGCCATGAGAATTTGTGATAAAATAAAAATTCCCGGGTCCCGCCGGGTAGGAGCTGGTGAACCCCGCCAGGCCCGGAAGGGAGCAACGGTAAGCCAGTTTCCTACGCCGGATGGGTTTCCCCGGGTTAAAAATAATTAAGAGGGAAAATATGCCTCTTGTTTATATAGTTGAAGATGATGAAGATATTAATGAACTTCTTTCTTACAATCTAAAAAAAGAAGGATTTAAAGTTAAATCTTACTTTAGTGGAAAAGATGTTCTTGAAGCAATAGATAAAGATATTCCAGATATTATAATCTTAGATATAATGCTTCCAGATATTGATGGTCTTGAGGTCTGTAAAACACTCAGATCTGATAAAGATAAAAAAAATATACCAATTATTATGTTAACTGCTAAAAGTACAGAAATAGATAAAATTGTAGGTCTTGAACTTGGAGCAGATGACTATATTACAAAACCATTTTCAATAAAAGAATTAATAGCTAGAATAAAAGCAGTGTTAAGAAGAGCTAAATTAAAACAAAAAGATAATATTAAACATATATCAGGACTTGAGATAAATCCTAATAAATTTGAGATAAAAGTAGATGGTAAAAAAATAAATCTTACTGCAAAAGAGTTTAAGCTTTTAATGGCATTAATAAATTCTGAAAATAAAGTTTTATCAAGAAATTATATATTGGAAACTGTATGGGGAAATTATACAGATGTATATGATAGAACAGTTGATGTTCATATAAAAAATTTGAGAACTAAACTTGGCAAATATGGTAAAAACATAAAGACAGTCAGAGGAATAGGTTATATGTGGGAAGAAAGTTGAAAAATAGAAAAAATCCAATATATTTTCCCTGAAAATTTGAAAGGAGGATTTAAATGGCTGGACATAGTAAATGGCATAATATAAGACATAAAAAAGCAAAACAAGATGCAAAAAGAGGCCAGATATTTACTAAATTAATAAGAGAAATAACTATTGCCGCAAGACAAGGTGGTGGAGATCCAGAGTTTAATCCAAGATTAAGAATAGCAATAGACAAAGCTAAAGAACATAATATGCCTGCAGAAAATATAGAAAGAGCTATAAAAAGAGGTACTGGTGAACTTGAAGGAGTAAATTATGAAGAAGTAAGTTATGAAGGATATGGTCCTGAAGGGGTTGCAATCATAGTTGAATGTGTTACAGACAATAGAAATAGAACAACTGGTGAAATAAGACATATTTTTTCAAAATATGGAGGTAATTTAGGTTCTTCAGGTTGTGTTTCCTTCTTATTTGAAGATAAAGGAGTTATCTTAGTACCAAAAGATTCTATAACAGAAGAAGAAATTTTTGAAAAGGCCATAGAAGCAGGTGCAGAAGATGTAATTACAGAAGATGATAACTATTATGAAATAAGAACATCACCAGAAGATTTATATTCAGTTAAAGAAAATTTAGAAAAAGAAGGTATCAATATAGAAAAAGCAGAGCTTACAAAAATACCAACAACAACTGTTGAGATAAAAGATCCAGAAACTGCAGAAAAACTTATGAAACTTCTTGATGCTTTAGAAGAGCAAGATGATGTTCAAAAAGTCTATTCTAACTTTGAAATGGAAGATCAGCTTATGGAAAAAATATCTTAAAAATGATTATCCTTGGAATTGACCCGGGAAACTATAATACCGGGTTTTCTTGTATTAAAATAAATAATAAACAACCAATACTTTTAGATTCAGGAGTAATAAAAAGTAGAAAAAAACCTGATAATCTAAATAAAATTTATAACGGATTAGACTCATTAATAAAAAAATATAATCCAAAAGAGATAGCTTTAGAATCTTCATTCTATGGTAAAAATCCTCAATCTTTGATAAGATTAGGAGAGGTTAGAGGAGTTATACTACTACTTTCTGCTAAAAATAATATTCCAATTTATGAATATACTCCTCAACAAGTAAAAAATGCAATTACTGGTTATGGATGGGCAGATAAAGAGCAAGTAATGATAATGGTAGAAAAAATATTTAATAAAAAAGTAAAAACAGCAGATGAATCAGATGCTATTGCAGTTGCATTTTGCCATTTTCTAAATAGGAGGTAGATTTTTATGAAAAAATCAATAAAAGCAGATAAGATAAATAATGCTTTAAAACAAGCTATAAGTGAAATTATTCAAGAAGAAATTATGGAATATTCAGCAGATAATTTTATTACTGTTATGTATGTTATAGCTTCTCCTGACTTAAATAAAGCAGATGTATATGTATCTGCTTTAAAAGATATAGATAAAGTAGTAGAAACATTAAATAAAAGAAGTCCTTATATTAGACATCTTCTTTCAAAAAAGTTAAAATTAAGAAGACTACCGCAACTAAAATTTTTACCTGATGAGTATAAACTAGTATAGTATATGGAAAAGATTTTTAAAGTTTTAGCTTTAAAGCTTGTAAAAAAAGCAATTTCTAAAATTACTCAAGCTATATTTTTTGTAGCAGTAGAGGAAATTAGAAAAAAACTAAAAAAATGATGTTAGGTTAAGATAATGAAAAAGAAAATAATTATAGGAATTATAACTTTTATTGTTTTGATATGGATAATTTCCTTTATAAAAGCTAAATCTACTCCTAAAATAGCTTTAATAGATATAAAAGGAGTTATAGCTGATTATAAACCTACTTTAAGATATTTAAACATAGCCCAAAAGGATAGTAGCATAAAAGCAGTTGTTCTTAATGTAGATAGTCCTGGAGGTGCAGTTGGAGCATCTCAAGAAATATATAGAGCAATAGAAAAATTAAGAAAGAAAAAACCTGTAATAGTTTCAATGGGAAATGTTGCTGCATCTGGTGGATATTATATATCTTCTGCTGCAAATGTTATATATGCAAACCCTGGAACAATAACAGGAAGTATTGGAGTTATAGTTCAACATACAGACCTTACAGATTTACTTAATAAATTAGGGATAAAAATAAATAATATAAAAAGTGGTAAAAATAAAGATATTCTTTATCCAAACCATAAACTAAAGCCAGAAGAAGCAAAACTAATAAAAGAAACTATCATTGATGTTTATGAGCAGTTTTTAGATGCAGTAGTAAAGTATAGACATTTAGATAAAGAAAAGCTAAGACCTTATGCAGATGGAAGAATATTTAGTGGAAGACAAGCTTTAAAGCTTGGCCTTGTTGATAAACTTGGCAATTTACAAGATGCTATCCAAGAAGCAAGGAAAATGATAGGTAAAGAAGGAAAAAATGCAGTTGTAGTTCAGATAGGAGAAGAAAAAAGTTTTATTGAAAGATTATTAAAAAATAAAATTAACTTGGATTTAGGACTTCAGTCTGGAATATATTATTTACTATCTTTCTGATTAATCTCATACATAAGAATAAAAAAATATATAAGATATAAGAAACTATTTAAAATTTTGGAGGTATTTAGTTATGCAACAACAAACAGAAAACTTAGTAATAGTTACAGAATCTGCTGCTAATGAAATTAAGAAAATAGCAGAGGAACAAGGTATTGAAAATCCTATATTAAGAATTAGAGTTGTTCCTGGTGGATGTTCAGGGTTCCAATATGCAATGGGATTTGATGAAGAAGTAACTGAAAATGACAAAGTTACAGAAGTTGATGGTGTGAAAGTTGTAGTTGATGAATTTTCAGCTCCTTATATAAAAGGTGCTACATTAGATTATGTAACAGATTTTATGGGTGGTGGATTTACAATTAAAAATCCTAATGCTTCAGGTTCTTGTGGTTGTGGAAGTTCTTTCTCTTGCTAATTTGACTACAAATTTAGTCTTATTATAAAATGAAGGCAGGGAGTTTATCCCTGCCTTTTTTATTTTGTGGAGGGTTTTTAATGTATCTATGGATAAAAGCTATTCATGTAATATCTATTATATCTTGGATGGCAGTATTATTTTATCTTCCAAGATTATTTATTTATCATACGGAAAATAAAGATAATAAAGATTTTGTAAAAGTTGTTAAAGTAATGGAATATAAACTTCACAAGTTTATAGGAATTCCTGCATTTTGGGGGACTTTAATAACTGGTTTATTACTACTTTATCTAAATCCTGCATTATTTAAAACTGGTGGCTGGATACATCTTAAACTAACTGCTGCTGTTTTATTAATACTTTATTATATCCATTTAGCAGTAATTAGAAATAATCTTGAAATAGAAAATTATAAATATTCTTCTAAATTTTTAAGATTTTATAACGAAGTTCCAACAATTTTAATGATTATTATTGTAATAATGGTAATAGTAAGGCCATTTTAATGGATAGAATATTCTTAAAAAAACAGCTTGAAAGATTTTATTTAGAAGATATAGGTTATAAAGATATTACAACAGATAGCTTAACTGTAGATAAGCAGATAAAGGCAAAAATTATTGCAAAAGAAGATGGTATTTTTGCAGGTGGTATTTTTGCAAAAGAAGTATTTCTAATGGTAGATAACACATTAGAGATAAATATCTTAAAAAAAGAAGGACAAGAAATAAAAAAAGGAGAAACTTTAATAGAAATAAAAGGTAGCGGAAAATCAATACTAAAAGGGGAAAGGCTTTCTTTAAACATACTCCAACGATTATCAGGGATAGCAACAAAAACAAGAGAGTTTGTAAAAGCTCTTGAAGGTACAAAAACAAAACTATTAGATACAAGAAAAACAACACCCGGTTTTAGGGCTTTTGAAAAATATGCAGTGAAAATAGGAGGAGGATATAATCATAGGTTTGCTCTTTATGATATGGTAATGATTAAAGATAATCATATATCCTTAGTTGGAAGTATTAAAGAAGCAGTAAATCAAATAAAGAGAAATGTTTCTCCAATGGTAAAAATAGAAGTTGAAACTTCTAATTTGGAGCAAGTAAAAGAAGCTTTAGAATCAGATGTAGATATTATAATGCTTGATAATATGTCTCTAAAAGAGATGAAGGATGCAGTAAAACTAATAAATGGAAAAGCTTTAACAGAAGCATCAGGAAATATAACCTTAGAAAATATAAAACAAGTAGCTCAAACAGGAGTTGATTTTATTTCAACAGGTGCTACTATCCATTCAAGTAAATGGCTTGATATTAGCCTTAAATTTTAGACTAATCTTAAAAGTTCTTTTTCTTTTATTTTTTCTTCTATAGTTTTTAAAACTTCTTGTTTTCTTTTTGGACTACACCAATCAGGAGCAATAAGTTCTTCATCAGGAGCTTCACCTGTTAATCTATGTACTATAATATCATCAGGTAAATACTGAATAAGATCAGCTACAATCTCAGCATATTCTTTTAAATCAAGAAGTTTAATTTCTCCATTTTTATACTGTTTTTCCATTATTGTATGCTTTACTATATGAAGAGGATGTATTTTTACTCCATCTATTGGCAGTGCAGCGAAAAGTTTTACAGTTTCTATATAATCTTCATAAGTATCTCCCGGAAGTCCAACAATCATATGAGCACAAACTTTTATATTTGGTCTTTTTTTTGTTCTTAATACTGCATCTACAAAATCTGCAACTCCATGGGCTCTATTAATATCCCTTAAAGTTTTTATATTAGCAGTTTGAAGTCCATACTCTATCCATATTTCAGGCTTTTTTATAGTATATGTAGCTATTAAATCTAAAACCTCCTCAGGTACAACATCAGGTCTTGTTCCTATGGACATACCAATGATTTCATCATATTCCATAGCTTTATCATATATTTCTTTTAATTTTTCTACTGGAGCATAAGTATTTGTATATGCTTGGAAATATGCTAAAAATCCTTTTATATTTTTAAATCTTTTTTTATAAAAAGAGATAGCCTGATTTATTTGATTTTCTACAGTTTCCTTAGTCATTGCATAAGGACTAAAAGATATATTATTACAAAATGTACATCCACCAGATGCTTTTGTACCATCTCTATTTGGACAGGTAAAACCAGCATCTATGGATATTTTTTGAATTCTTCCACCATATTTTTCTTTAAGATATTGATTAAACTTTATCATAATTTACAAATTATATAATAAATTTGTTTTTTCCAGTTTTTTTAGCTTTATATAGATTTTCATCCGCTTTTTTTATTAATTGTTTAACAGATTCTATATTTTCTTCAAAAGTAGCCCCACCTATACTAACTGTAATTTTTAATTTAATGTCTTCACATACAAATTCTTTAGAAGATACTACATCTCTTATCTTCTCTAAAACCTTTGGTAAATCTTCTTTGTCTAAATATGGAAATAAGATTAAAAACTCTTCTCCACCATATCTAAAAATTAAATCTGATTTTCTTATAACATTTTTTATTTTATTTACTACCTCTTTTAAAATGCAATCACCTATTAAATGTCCATAAGTATCATTTATTTTTTTAAAATCATCTATATCTATCATAGCTATTGAAAATGATGTATTCGCAACTTTAGAAATTGTAAAATGATTTTGCAAGATTATATCCATACTTCTTCTATTTAAAACACCTGTTAAAGGATCAACTTTTGCTTCAAATTCTGCTAATACAGCTGTTGAAAGAGATATTGTATTTATAAGCCTTCCTACATTCTTAATAAGATTAATATAATCTATTAATAAATTTTTAAAACTTCTTTTTTGTATATAAAAATAGATCTCATTTGATATTTCATGTATAAGATCATGTATTTTTTCTATCCTAAGACAGTAATTTTTACCAATTATTAAATCTAAATGTCCTTTTGACAGTTTCTGCCCAAAACTACACTTTCTCGAATTAAGCTCTATTGAAGGCTGAGTTCTTAATTTTTTTATATCTTCTATCAATTTATTTGTCCATATTAGATGATCCAATATATAAGGTTTTAAAATAGATGGATTATCTTCTCCTTTAAATAATCTTAGCTCTTCTCTTATCCAATCTTTATCTTCTTTTAATAACTGGAATAAATAGCCATAAGAAAAAGTATTTTCTATAAAAAGAAAAATATCTTCTAATTTATCTATAAACTCAGATTGTAATTTATCTTTTATTATTACCAATCTTACTCTATCAATAAAATCATAAAAAAAGGAAAAGGGGATATTTTCTTTATAAAAGAAAACACCTACTTTGAAAAACTCCCTTTTTCCATCATCTCTTTTTCCTTTTATCAAAAAGTTAAAACCATTATATATCTCTTTTTTTACTCTTTTTATAAGAAAAGTTTTAAAAATAGCATACATATAATCATCATTTAAGTAATTATTAAAAACCATTTCTAAAGCTTTTTCTACTTTTTTTTCTAAATTCTTCATAATTTTTCAATAATTGCTTGTGCCATTTCATCTGTATTTACTTTTTTAGTACCAGGTTGCCATATATCTGCAGTTCTATATCCATCATTTAATGCTTTTTCGACTGCATCTTGTATATCCTTAGCTGCATCATGCATTTTAAATGTAATATCAAGCATCATAGCAGCAGATAAAATCATTGCAGTTGGATTTGCTATATTTTTACCTGCAATATCAGGTGCTGAACCATGAACAGGCTCATATAAAGCGTATCTTTCTCCAATAGATGCAGAAGGTAGCATTCCAAGGGAACCTGTTAAAGCTCCTGCTTCATCAGATATAATATCTCCAAATAGATTACCTGTAACTATTACATCAAAATCTTTTGGTCTTCTAACAAGTTGCATAGCTGTATTATCAACATACATATGCTCAAGTTCAACATCTTGATAATTCGCCCATACTTTATTTACTACTTCTCTCCATACTGCACTTACTTCAAGAACATTTGCTTTATCTACACTTGTAACCTTTTTTCTCCTTGTTCTTGCAATTTCAAAAGCAAGTTTTGCAATTCTTTCTATTTCATGTTCAGAATATATCATTGTGTTATATCCAACTTTTTCACCATTTCTTTCTTCTATTCCTCTTGGCTCTCCAAAGTATATTCCGCCTGTAAGTTCTCTTATTACTAAAAGATCAACACCTTTTATAAGATTTTCTTTTAAAGGTGAAGCATCTAAAAGAGCGGTATATGCTTTTCCAGGTCTTATATTAGCAAAAAGATCAAGCTCTTTTCTTATTCTTAAAAGTCCTTTTTCTGGTCTTTTATCTGTTGGGAGGTTATCCCATTTTTCTCCACCTACAGCTGCAAGTAAAACTGCATCACTTTCTTTTGCTAATTTTAATGTTTCTTCTGGTAAAGGATCTCCAGTTTCATCTATTGCAGCACCGCCTATAAGCCCTTCTTTAATATCAAACTTAACATCATATTTTTTTTCAATTGCTTTTAAAACTTCTAAAGTTGCTTTTGTAATTTCAGGTCCAATTCCATCACCAGGAAGTACTAAAATTTTGTACTCTTTTTTCAATTTGTTAATCCTCCATTTATTTATTAAATCTTAAATTTTATAATAAATTTAGTGCCTTTTCCATATTTTTATTTTATATTTATTATTCATTTATAGTTGAATATTATTTTATAAATTTTCATGTAAGAAATTACTAATTTAAAAGAAATTCTTGATATAATTTTTTGATTAAATATTTTGGAGGAAAAAATTTTGAAAAAAAGAGTAGTTCTTGCTTATTCTGGAGGTCTTGACACTTCTGTAATAGTTAGATGGTTAACAGATAAAGGATTTGAAGTAATTACATATACTGCTGATGTTGGACAAGGAGAAGAACTGAAAGAAATACCTGAAAAAGCAAAATTAGCAGGAGCTGTTGAAGCTATTGTAGATGATATAAAAGAAGAATTTGCAAAAGATTATTGCATGCCCCTTATGAGAAGCGGTGCATTATATGAAAATAGATATACTCTTTTATCTGCTTTATCAAGACCTTTAATATCAAAAAAATTGGTAGAAATTGCACATAAATATAATGCTAACTATGTAGCTCATGGTTCTACAGGAAAAGGTAATGACCAAGTAAGATTTGAAACATCTGTATGGGCTTTAGATCCAAATATAGAAGTTTTAGCTCCTGTAAGAGATTGGGAATTTAAATCAAGAGATGAAGAGATAGAATATGCAAAAAAACATGGCATTCCTGTAAAAGCAACAAAAGAAAAACCATATTCTTATGATAGAAATTTATGGGGTGTTGCTATAGAAGCAGGTCCTCTTGAAGATATATGGCAAGAGCCACCAGAAGATGCTTTTGAAATAACTGTAAATCCTGAAAATGCACCAGACAAGCCAGAGTATATAGAAATAGAATTCAAAGAAGGATTACCAGTTGCAATAAATGGAAATAAATATGATGAGCTTTGGAAATTAATATGGGATTTAAATGAGATAGTAGGTAAACATGGTGTTGGAAGAATTGATATGGTTGAAAATAGGCTTGTTGGAATAAAAACACGAGAGGTTTATGAATCTCCTGCAGGATTAATATTAATAAAAGCTTATGATGAAATTGAAAGTCTTGTATTGGATAGATTTACATATCATTATAAATTAACTCATATAAGTCAACCTTATGCTGATCTTGTTTATAATGGTCTTTGGTTTTCAAAATTAAGAGAAGCTTTAGACGCATTTACATCAGAAATTTCAAAACTTGTAAATGGAACTGTTAGATTTAAACTTTATAAAGGCTTAGCTACAATTGTTGGAAGAAAATCTCCTAATGGTCTTTATTTTGAAAACTTAGCAACTTATAGCCCTGAAGATGAATTTGATCACAAAGCAGGAGAATACTTTACAAAAGTTTGGGGACTTCCATTAAAGGTTTTCGCAAGAGCTAATAAAAATTTAAAGAATAGTTAGATTGAATTTTTTTATTTGGTGGAGTCGAGGGGAATCGAACCCCTGTCCGAGAACAGCCGTTGCTCGGGCTTTCTACAGGCTTAGCCTGTGCTTTAAATTTCACCTGCAACGACCCCACAGGCAGGGTATTTGCAGGCTATCCCTGTCAAGTTTCGGAAAGAGCTTACAGGGAAATCAGCCCTTTCCTATCCCGTGTATCTGTCGCCCTTCCTAAACCCACGGGCAAGTTTAGGAGGACGTCGCTGCGTTAATTAAGCAGCGAGAGCGATTTCGCGTTCGGGAATTGTTGTTGTTTGGTTTTTTACGGAGTTACCTTCTCCGGCCTGCACACCCGGCGTAACTGTTCCCGTCGAACCCGAATCGACCCCATATTCAGTTAGATTATAAATATATATCAGATTTAGATTTATGCAAGTATTGAACTAATTAGTTTAACACAAATAGCTCCACCGAAAAGTAGGAATAAAAATATTACTGCTGCGGCATATATAGGTTTCATTCCAACGCCTTTTATCTTATTTACATTTGTTTCAAGTCCCATTGCAGCCATAGCTACTGTTAACAAAAATCCATCAATATAATTAATTCCAGAAACAATATTTGACGGAAGAAGATTTAAAGAATTAAAACCAACCATAGCAATAAATCCAAAAACAAAATAAGGTATAGGAATATCTCTAAGTGTTACACCTGTTCCATGAGCTTTATGTTTTTTGGCTAAATAAAAACTTAAAATTAAAAGGAGTGGTGCAAGCATCATAACTCTTGTAAGTTTTGCTATAGTTGCAGTATTTCCTGCAGGTTCTGATATAGCAAAACCAGCTGCTACAACTTGAGCCACTTCATGGACAGTAGCGCCTGTCCATATTCCATATAAAATATCATCAAATCCTGGGAGTAAACCTGCTTTATAAATTACTGGATATAAAAACATAGACGTTGTACCAAATATGGTTACAGTTGCAACTGCCATTGCTGCATGATGCATTTCTGCTTTTACTACAGGAGCAGTTGCTAATACAGCGGAGGCTCCACATATAGAACTACCTGAAGATATTAAATATGCCATCTTATCTTCTAAACCAAACCATTTTCTTGCTATCCAAACCCCAAGTATAAATGTAGAGCTAAGCATTATTGTATCAACTATTAAACCAACTAAACCTACTTCCATAACATTTTGGAATGTTAATCTAAAACCTAAAAATACGATAGCTATTCTTAATATTTTTTTTAATGAAAAAGTAATACCAGGTTTGAAGCTTTCAGGAAATTTTACTAAATTACCAATTACAACGCCCAATAAAATTGCAAGTATTAAAGAACTAAAATGTAATGTTTTTTGCACAAATTCTAAGTTTGCTAAGAACATAGAAATTAAAGCTATTAAAACAGCAACAGAAACTCCTGGGATATATTTAACCATTAAGGAACTCCTTTTATATAGAAAATATAAATATTTAATATATTTTAAAACATCTATATTTTTGTTTTAATAAAAAATATCTATAGATATATAGACATATAAAAAGAAAGAAGCTAGGATAACCCAGCTTAAAGTTTATAAAATTTAGTTTTTAATTAATACTAAGGACATTGATTAGTGTGAGGAACTTTACCTAAGTTTAATAAGAAAGCTTTAAATGGACCCATATTTTGCATAGCTTCCCATTTAGAACCTTTAAATGTCATTTTTGACATTATTCCCATACCCATAAATCCAAACTCACCTCTTGCAAGAGAATTCCAGTTTTCATCAGTTGCATACATTTGAAAGTCAGGGTTTGGATCTACTGCTTTTCCTCCATAAACACAGATAGCTTTTCCATCTTTTGGAATAATATGAACTTCTACTGCTTTTTCAGGTCCCCCGCAATCACTTCTGTAAAACTGAATACTTCTATATTCTTTTCCTTCTTTAATATTCTTAGCCCATTTAGCAAGACCTTCTGTTAGTTCAGGAGTTTTATTCCATAAATCACAAAACTCTTTAGCATATTCTGGAGACATAAATGCTGGTTGTGCAAACGAAAATGAAGCAGTAGCTATTAATGAAAATCCTATAGATAATGCAGTTTTTTTCATATCTCCCTCCAATAGAAAATTGATTAAAGGAGGCTAAAAGCCTCCACTTTTACATTAAAATGACCAATCAAGACCTACACCAATAGAGTCTTGAGAGTTTTTAGCTCCTGCAAGATAATCATTTGGAGCCATATAAGTAGCTGTAGATTCAACTTTTTTCTCAAATGCATGTACATAAGATACATTTAAAGTAAAGTGTTTAGTAAACTGATAGCCTGCACCAAGTGTTATATGATGTTCAGTTATAGCTGGAAATCCAATTAAATTAAACCAAGCTACTTTATAATCTGGGAATGGCTGTGCAAAATCAGGAATATTATTAGAATTTCCCATATTTAAATTACTTCCACTTTTAATTGGAGATTTTCCATAATTATAACCAGCTCTTAATTTTAATTTGTCAATTGTATATTCTCCACCTAATGCAAATACCCATTGATCATCCCATTTAAACTCTTTATATCCTTTAGCACTTGACCAGTTTATCCATCTTATATCAAAACCAACTTTTAAATTATCTAAAGGTTTAGCACCTATACCAATAGCTACTTCTTGAGGCTGTGTTAGTTTTAAATCTTCAAATTGCCTATTACCATCAGAATCAAAAACTTTTTTGTAAGTCATACTTATAGGTGATTGGTAGTTAAATCCTGCATATATCATATCTCCTAATTGATATGCTAAACCTAATTGGAATCCTATTCCATAATCTTGTGAAACTCCTCCTCCTGCATTCCATTTTTTAATTTGATTTGTATTAGGATCTTGATATTGCATTATAGACCCTAAATCTAAAGCTCCATAAGCTAAATCAAGACCAAACCCAATAGAAAGCCCAGGCATTGCTTTATAAGAAATAGCAGGAATTACTCTCATAAACTGTAAATTTGTATGCATATTTGCAAGACGAGGATCCTTATTCCTGTAATCAACACCCATACCAGATACACCAAAAGCACCAATGCCAACTGTTAAACTATCATTAATTTGATTTACAATACCTACTTCTGGGATGACGAATGTATCTGCATCTGATGTTATATAACCACTATCTCCGCCAGAGTCCATACTTCTTCCTTTTACATGAGGCATAAATAAGATTCCGCCAAAACTTACATTAAAACCTTTTTCTGCAGACATCCAAGCAGGGTTTCTAAAAATTGCATCTGTTTTTCCTACTGGCATACCTACACCAATTCCACCCATAGCTCTTGATGCAGGTGATACACCAATCAGGTTGTCTCCATTTGTTGCAAGAGCTGCTGTTGATAATACAGCCGATGCAACTGCTACCGAACCTACCAATTTACGCATTTTTCTTACCTCCAATTACTTAATGTATTTTACATATCTTTTTATATTAAACATATTTTTATTTTATTGTCAAATAGTTTAAACTATTAATATATATATGTTTTTCTAATATTTAATTTTTTTAGTCCCCTATCTTAAGTAAATCTTTTATCTCATCTTCTAATTTTCTACATCTTGGACAGATTGTTGAATCTCCTTTGTATGAAAAAGGAGTCATACATTCTTCACAAGGTATCATTACATGCTCTGCAAGAACTTCCACTTTATTTACAAATGTATCAAACTCTAATTTATCAGCTAAATGTAAACAATCTTCTGGACACATTTCATGGCAAATTCTACATTTTACGCATAAAGCAGGTTCAAATAAGATAGAGAGTTTATTATTTCCTTCTTTTAAAGCACCTGTTGGACACATATGATAACAGATATAACAGTTAGTACATTTTTTATTGTCTATCCATTTTTCAGAAGTAAAAGATATTTTATCTACTTCTAAATATTTATCTTTAAAATCTATGTCTGAGTTCTTTAAAGCATTTATAAAAGCTATCCTTTTGTATGGAACAACCTTTTCTTCTACTAAATTTTTTACTTCTTCTTCATTATTTTCTTCATTTTCTATTGGAATATTAGGAGCTAATGCCCAAAAAGCAAGACCTGCAGTTTGTTTTGTAAATCTTTTTAAGAAACTTCTTCTACTTTCTATTTTCTTTTCTTCTTCTGGTTTTTCATATGCTATTTCTTCAAGTTTTACTCTATTTTCAACACCTAACTGCTCAAGAACATAATTTGCCTCTTTTGCTATATTTTCTATTCTTTCTTTTAAATTTCCTATCTGACAACTACTACAGTGGCCTATATCAAGAATAATATCTGAATTTTTTTCTAAAACAAAAGCAACTAAATACTGACTATCTACTGCAGATACACAAGGAACATTTAATTTACAACTGATTAAATGTTCTTCTGTTTCTATAAATTTTTGGTGAAATTCTTTTAGATCAAAACCTTTTAATGAAAATGCTTCTGTTGGACAAACACCTACACAAGCACCACAAGATATACATTTTTCTTCATTTATTTTAATTTTATCGTTTTCTATATAGAGCACATCTTCTACTGGGCATACATCAATACATTTTTGACAAGAGGAAAATCTATAATAGGTTCTAACACAAGAATATATATCAAAATTTAATCTTGCCATTTTAACTTACCTGAGATTCTAATTTTTCGTTTAAATATTCTAAGTCAGACATTAAAAATTCTAATGTTGCATCTGCAACATCATAATAAAAAGGTGTTTCTGCTATATCCTTTATTGCAAGTAAATAAGGAAGTCCCCAATTTGCAAGATGTTCTTCTAAAAATTTCTTTTGTATTTTTCTATATTCATTAGCTTTTTCTTCATCTTCTCTTGCAATTGCATTTAGTTCATCTTGAATTAGGTTCATCATAAACTCAAGTTCTACACCTATATGATCAGGAGATAAAGCTCTTGTTTTATTTAAGTCTATTGCATAACCATGCTCTCTATAGAAAACGAGGGTTGGATTTGTTATTGTTGGGTTAATATGTCCTTCATCGTTTACAAATACAGATTCATAAGGATATACATTTAAGATAAATAAAGTAGTATAATCAACATTTAAATCTTCTTCTATAAGTTTCATTATATCTTTTTCTTTGAATTTATCCCATTGTTTAGTATTAGGAAAAAGTTCAAGTAAATCTTCATTTTCTTTTATTTTTTGCAAAGTAAAAGGATCTATCTCTTCTATGAAAAGTCTTGATAAAAAACCGTACATATTTATTCTTGCTTGAGTTATATCAATAATATTTTCCATTGTTTTACCTCTTTATTAAATTAAGGAGGCAAAAGCCTCCTTATAAAATTTATCCTTCATGACTTGAATGTCCAGTACCTGGCATTCTATATGAACTATCTGTATGTGGATACCATGGTCTTGGCATCCATTTAGGTCTTCTTAATCCATTTGGTCCTGGAGCTGGTCTTGTAAGTTGGTCTCTCCATGCTTGGAATACTTTAAATGTTGCATCTGTATTTACTACAACATCTCCAATTTTATCATCTGGTCCTGCTTTTTCTATTAATACTTTCTTATGCCAGCACTGCATTCCTGAAAGTGGATCAGGGTTTGGTGGGAATACTGCATTTTGCCATACACCTGTTGTTCCTTTCCACCACACATCTTTAATATCTTTGTTAAATTCTGGATATGGCCATTGTAGGTTTTTGTCTTTATGTTTAATTTCCACTTCTCTTGGAAGAGTTCCTTCTACAGTTCTCATACTCCATGTATTTCCTTGTCTTTGAATATCTACTCTTGTAGAACCAAATGTCATAATTCCAAGAGGTTGATCAAATCCTTCTACATTTACAAAGTTTTTAACTCTCCATCTTCCTTGGTGGTGAGAACAAGCTACAACTCCAGGTCTAACTGCCTGAGTTGGCATTGCCATTCCTACAAAGTATCCTGTTTCTATTCCTGTTAAAGTATCTATTACTCTTAATTTAATAGGATCTCCTCTTTTAATTCCAAGTCTTTTTGCATCACCTTCATATATCCATACAGGGTTATGGTTTTGAGATATTTCCATTAACCATTTTGCATTTACAGATCTTGTGTGAATGTTATAAGGAAGTCTAAATATTGGATTTAAACAGAATGCATTATCTTCTTTCATATATGAATGGTGAACATGAGAGAGTATATGTATCCATTTTCTTCTTTGCTCATCTGTTCTTGGATATATTGGAATTGCATATTCAGGCCATTTAAACTCAACAAGTGTTTTTGAGTAGAACTCAAGATGACCTGTTGGAGTATGGAATCCTTTTACAAATTTACCATCTTTTTTAACTGCTAATATATGTCTTTCAGAGTGATATTCTTTAGCATTATTATGTTTTAAGAATACTGCACCATTTTCATCTATATCACATTCTGAAAGTGGTATCCATTTTCCTTTTACTTTTATTGCATTTTTCACAGGATCATAAGGAACTTCTCTATCCATTACATTATAAACATTTGTTTCTTCTGTCCAAGCACCTCTATCTCTCATATATTCATAAGGAGTAATTCCCATTTTTTCACATATTTTCTTAAGCCCTGGTATTGTGCTAAATGCCGCATTGTACCATTCTTCTACAGTTACAGGTTGTCCTGGATTTTTCTTAGATTCCCAGTATTTTCTAATTCCAAGACTTCCATCTGGATCTATAGCCCATGCAAGATTTATCCAAAACTCATCATCTTCCCAAACTTCACCAAGTCCAGCTTTTTTATGAGCCTCTAATGTTGCTCTTGCAGGATTTTGAGGTTTCCAACCTAATTTCTGTAATGCTACTCTTAATACAGGTTGTCTAAATGCTGTCCATCTTTCAGGTTTTGTTTCTGCTGTTTGATTATCATGTCTTTCACCTGCAAGTCCAACAGGAAGGATATAATCAACAAACCAGCTTGTTTCAGACCATGTTGGAGATAGATGAACTGTTAAACCAAATTTATTTTCATCTGTTAAAGTTTCTATCCATCTAAATCCATCTGGATTTGTCCAAACTGGATTATATATTCTACCAAACCAAACTTCTATTTTATTTGGTATTTTTAACCCTCTTGCTTCCCATTTCTTTCTCCATTCTTCATCAGAAAGTAAATGAGGTAGGATTATACTAAGTTCATAAGATGATATAGGCCATTCTGGAGGCCATAATAACTCACTCCAAGCATCTACAGGTTCAGGTTTATCTGCTAATGTTGAAGCTCCACCATTATTACCTACACCAAGTCCATGCCAGTGGTGCCATCCTGTTCCACCAACTCCTCCGATAGAGCCTGTTAATGCAAGTAAAAAGTTACCTGTTCTTCCTGCCTGCATCCATCCACCACGGTTTCCAGCAGCTTGAGCTCTCCAGAAGTAAGAAGTAATTCTATCTCCTGCCCATAAAATCATTTCATATAGTTTTTCTAATTTTTCAACAGGTACTTTTGTTTCTTCTGCCGCCCATTCAAAAGTATATGGTGCATAAATCTCTTTTAATACAGATATGAAATCATCAAATGTTTCACCTTCAGGTATTTTTGAGATAATACCTTCTTTTTTAAGGAAGTTTAGATAATCTTTATCTTTTATAAATGTTTTCCAGTTAAACCATCTTTCTACAAATTTTCTATTATATTTATCTTCTTGTAATAATCTGCTTGCCATAGCTAAGAATACTGCAGCTTCTGTACCAGGCCATGTAGGTATCCATAAATCTGCCATACCTGCAGAGTTTGAAAGTCTTGGATCCATTACAACTAATTTTGCACCTTTAGCTCTTGCATCTGCTATATAACCTGCGTGCTGTTGATAATAGTGACCTGCATCTGCAGCATGAGAAGAAGATAAGAATATTAATCTTGAATTAGCAAAATCTGGAGAAGTTCTATCATCACCTGACCAAGTTATAGAACCAAGTCTTCCTCCTGAAGAACAGAAGTTGGTATGAGAGTTATGGTAATCTCCACCCCATGACCAAACTACTCTTGGCTGGAATCCATTATAGTTAGGTCTTCCAACATGGTACATTATCATCTTTTTAGCATATTCATTTCCATTTTTAGCTTTTTTAATAACTTCTCTCATTCTTTTTCCGATTGTTTCAAGAGCCTCATCCCATGTTGTTCTTACCCATTTTCCTTCTCCTCTTTTAGAACCTGGAGCTCTTTTAAGTGGGAAAGGAATTCTATCAGGATCATACATCTGAGAAAGAGTTGCATATCCTTTAGCACAATTTCTTCCTCTTGAACCTGTATGGAAAGGGTTTCCCATAAATTTTCTAACTGTAAGATTATCTTTATCTACCCAAGCAGTAAGACCACATGCTGCTTCACAGTTTGAACAAACAGTAGGAATAATCATGTAATTAATAAGCTTTACACCACCTCTTAAAGCTCCTCCCTTTTCTTTCCACACATCTCCTGCAGGTTCTTTCCAATCATTCCACTTATCAAACGGTGGATAATAATCTAAATGTTTTGGTGTAAAAGTTAAATTTGAATTTTCTGATGCTACTGCATCTGTTGAAGCTTTTTCTACTGCTCCTTTTACAAGAGCAGCACCACCTACAGCTGCAGCAACAGTTTTAAGAAAATTTCTTCTTGTTGTCTTCATTTATGCTACCCTCCTAATTAACTTAATGGTAAATATTGTGGAGCAATTAACCAAGCATGTTTTATAAGCCAAAGTCCTACAATTGCACTTAATGCACCTAAGAAAGCATACTGATATTTTTTATTTTCATTTGCTATGCCTACCAATACCATCGGTATTATAAATGTCAAAAACATTCCACCCCAGAAAAATGGAGCAACATCACCAAAAGCAAGTATTTCTATTGTCTTATATGCAAACTCACTATGAATTTTTGCAAAGAAAAGCTCTCCAATAAACATTGCAGCTGCTAATCCTGCACTACCGAAAAGTATATATCCAAGCTCTCTTCTTATTTCTTCTTTTAAAACATTTCCATAAATTGCATCAACTACTAAATAAGCTGCAGAACCAGCTATCATTGCACTTAAAAGCATAGAGATCATTTCAGCAGGAAATACCCAAACTTCTCTTGCCGTAGCTTCTCCCATTATTCCAGCAGTATAAATAGTTGAAAAAAATGCCAAAATAAATCCAGGAATCATAATTCTATCTAAAAGTTTTTTATTTCCAGTTACCCATGACCAAAATGCTATAAGAAGAACAATTACAAAAGCTGAAACTACCCATGCACCTAAGGTAACTGCTGAAGTAAAGTGTGCAAATACAAATATTTTCCAAAATCTAAACATATGGTGTAAATCTAAAACAGTAACTAAAAGAGTAATACCTATAAATATTATTCCAAGTATTGGAAGCCATTTTCTAAAGAAATTATCTTGTTCTGGATATTTTTTTATGAAATAAAGTCCAAGTAAAAATGTTCCTGTTGCTATACTTTTTGCCCACATATTTGTTGAAACAAGCCATCCCCACACTACCTTAGGTAGTGCAACATCAAAAGTTACTTCTGCTCCTAACATTTTAATGCCCTCCTATATGATCTAAAAATTCTACATCTGTAAATAAAGTATATCCTTCAGGTCTTTCTGAAGCTAAAGGATCAAGAGCTACTGTAGAACCTCTTACATAGAAATGCTTAGGATGAGTATTAAGCTCTGGTTTTCTAACCATTACATCTCTGTGTTCTTGTAAGTACTTAGAAATTTCAGATTCAGGATCATCAAGATCTCCAAAGATATTAGCATGAGTTGGACATGCAACAACACAAGCAGGCATCATACCAACTTCTATTCTATGAGCACAGTAAGTACATTTATCAGCAGAGTTTGTAATTGGATCAAGATAGATAGCATTATAAGGACAAGCCATCATACATGAAGCACATCCAATACATCTTTCATGATCAACATTAACAATTCCATTTGGTAGATAGTGAAGAGCTGAAACAGGACAGATTCTTTCACAAGGAGCATTATCACAATGATTACATCTTAAAGGAACAAAATGTCTTTTGGTCTCTGGAAACTCTCCTTGATCTATGTATTTTACTCTGAGCCTCCAGCTGTGCAAAGGAACATTATTTTCGGCCTTACATGATACAGCACAGGCCATACATCCCATGCATCGGCTAAGATCCACTAAAAAACCTAATCTCATTTGGCCATCCTCCTAAAGGTTTGATTATATATTGTCATATATTATCTATATTTAACATATTTTTTTTAATAAAAAAAGGGATACTTTAAAAGTATCCCTTCAAAAATTAATAATTAATTAAAATCAGATTATAAACAACCTTTAAAGAATCCAGGTTTTGGTTTAGGAGTAATGTCTACCTCTTCAAACTTAACTATAGAAATTCCATTTTTTTCACCAACTATTACACCACTTCCATCTAATGTACCACCAAAACCTTCAAGGAGCTCTGAGTATGTAACTCCATCTTTTGTTGGTTTTACGTAGTAATATTCTCCTTCTGTAACATCAAAAACAACTACCTTTGGAGCTGCTGTATATATTTTATCTGCAGGAATTCCTTCAAAAGCTTTATGAGGTGGACATGATGAAAGAACAGAAAATTCTCCAGTTTCTTCAGCTTCTTTAGCACAAGACTCTGCAGTAATTACAGCACTTGTTAAATCAATTTCATTATCTTCATCATCTTCTTCAGCAACTGCAGGATTATAAACAGATATAGCTATTATAGCTAAAAATAAAGCCAATAATTTTTTTAAGCTCATAATATATCACCTCCTAATTAGATCTTACTTAAAATTCTTCCAATTTCTTAAACTTTTCAAGTATGCAACTATGTCATTAATATCTTTTTCAGATAAATGAGAGTATGGAGGCATTTTTGACATTTTTTTACCATCAGGTCCAACTGTATACCAAGTGTACATATCATTATTTGGATAAGCATTAAATTTATCTGGTTTAGCAAATTTATTGTAATGTCTATTTGGATTTAAGTTTCTTATTACAACATCACTTGGGTTTATTATAGATTCTCTTAAATAAGGAGCATTTGCTATTCCACCAATATCAGATAAGTTTGGCGCCATTCCTGGAGGTGCTGTTTGTTGATCATCATATCTATGGCATCCATTACATCCATTTTGTTTCATTAACTGCTTTCCTCTTGCAGGATTTCCTATGCTTTTATAAGGTATTCCCCATGCTACATATTTTAAATATTCTTTATCAAGGCTATAACTTGGAAGTCTTATAAATTTCCATCTTGAAAGAGATTTGTTTCCATCTCTTTCCATATATTTACCATCCCATATAGCAAATGCTATAGGTACAAGACCTGCTTTAAGATTTGAGTTTTCAGTTTTTAAAGGTCTTACAAATACTGCAGTCCAAAGATGTTTTTGTTTATTATATTTCATAGATATATCAGAACCTTCTTCTTTAATCTCTGTTAAAGAACCAAATCCTTCTGAAACAAATACTTTTTGATAATCTCTACCTGCTACAGTTTTTTGGAGATAAACAGTTACTGGATGGTTTTCATCTCCCATTCCAATATAAGGAAGTGTAATTCCTCTTCCAAATTTATTTGGCACTTCAATACTTACACCATCTGCATAGCTATCAGTATTATATTTTGCTTGAGTTGAAGGAGTATTATCTTTCCATTGAACATATACTGCTAAAACTTCATTATTATAAGCAACTTTTACTAAAGCTCTTTGTAAACTTTTTTTAGGAATTAAAGAGTTTGCTTTTTTATCATTTAATCTTACTGAAACTTGAGGATATAGATATACATATTTGCCTGGAACTGTTTTCCATACAGATGATGAAGGATCAGCTGTAAGCTTAGAAGAAACCTTTTTAGCATTTAATACTTCATATTTGTAAAATGCACTATATTCGGAAGCCATAGCTACAGTAGTTAAAGCTGCAAATCCTGATAAGGCAGTTGCAAACCATTTTTTCATTATCGTTGTCCTCCTTAGGTTTTCATAATTTTAAAAGGAGGGGTAATTACCCCTCGTGAGAACTCTCTTTAACATCAAAATATGCTTTTACTTCCATTTTTGGTGTATTCGCACCTTGAACATATCTGTAATCTATTATTTTGAAGAACTCTGTTCCTTTTAATCCTTGTTCTTTTGCTAATTCTTGATAGTAGTTCTCATCAAGTCTAAACATATCTTTGTGATTATAAGCTATAAGGATATCCATTAATTCAGATTCTTCGCCTCTTTTTCTTTTTTCCATTTCAGCTTTTAAAGTTTTAGCTGCTTCATGAACTCCTGGTCCAAATAATTTTTCTAAGAATTCCATAGGTATTCTTTCTGAACCTTCAATAGGAGCTCCACTTTCATCTATTTGAGGAGGTGCAAGTACTGGTGGCACATAGTATACATTAGGTTGTGTTCCAAAATCTGGTCTTAAAGGTAATGCTACTTTATATTTATGAACAAGTTTATAAACTTGTGATTCTTCATCATCTAAGAATCCTACAAATCTAATTCTTCCTACACATTGATGAGCACATGCTGGAGGAAGTCCTCTTTCAATTCTTGGGAAACAGAATATACATTTTTCTGATTTAGAAAGTTTAGGATTGAAATAGATTTTTTTGTAAGGACATCCTGCTATACAGTATCTATATCCTTGACATCTATCAAGGTCAACAAGAACTATACCGTCTTGCTCTCTTTTAAATATTGCATCCCTTGGACAAGCTGCGAGACATCCTGGGTTTGAACAATGATTACATATTCTTGGTAAATAGAAGTAGTATGAGTTTGGCCAATCTCCAGCACCTACATCTTCATCCCAGTTTGGCCCCCATACTGGATCTGAATCAGGTTGTAAAATATCAGTATCAGCATTTCCAAAAAGTTCATCATGGTTATAATCCCAAGGTACTCCATAATCAAGTACCATATCTGGGATTATACCATCTTGAAGGTTTCCATTTTCATCAAATCCACCACCTGCTTCCATCCAGTTTCTTGGATATCCTGCTCCTGGTTGAGTTTCAACATTGTTCCAGTACATATATTCTCTACCATTTCTATTTGTCCATTGAGTCTTACATGCTACTGTACAAGTTTGACAACCTATACATTTATTTAAATCCATTACCATTGCAAGTTGTCTTTTTGACATTTTTTTACCTCCTTAAAATTAAGCTTTTTCTATATCTACTGAAGTAGTATAAGCATGTTGGTTACCATCCCAGTTTCCACCAAATTTAAGATGTCCCCAACCATCTGAAAGTTCCAGGAGGTTGAGTAGATCACCAACTACTGCATTATGGTTTCTATTGAATTTAAACATTAAAGGTTCCCATCCATGCTCTAATAGAATTGCATCCTTAGGAGCTGATGGATAAAGTTTTGCCATTGCATAGAAGTCCCCAAGATCATTAAATACTCTTACTTCATCACCATCTTTAATTCCTTTTTTCTTAGCAATTTCAGGGTTAATCATTACATAAGGTTTTCCTCTTTGAAGTCTAAGTAAGAGTGTAGATGTTTTATATGTAGAGTGAATTGACCATCTTGCGTGAGGAGTCATTAATACAAATGGAAATCTCTTAGGTCTTATAGGATCTTTTGCAGTAGGTACAGCAGCGCCAAGTTCTATCCAAATTGGATGATCTACATAGTAAGTAAGTCTTCCTGATAATGTTTCAAATCTTTCAAACATATATAAGTTATTTTCAAATGAGTTATAAGGTTTATCTGGATAGAGTGGAGAAGATTTTCCTGCTTTTTCGTTTAAAACAAGGAATCCACCTCTTTTTCTCATTGACTCAATAGTATTAGGTTGGAACTGTTCAACATTTTCAAGAGCAAATTCAACTGCATCTTTATCTGTTCTAACTTTTCCATCTTGTGTAAACTCTTTTACAAAGTTTGCAAGGTCTCTATATCCAGTTTTTGAGTGAGTAGGATCTGGTATTTTTATATATTTTTCAGGATTTGGTTCTCCTTTTTTCTTAGCTTCTTCAAATCTTTTGAGGGCAATTTCCTGTAGTTTTTCTGCGATTAATGTACATATTTCCCATTCTGATTTTGATTCTCCAACTGGTTTTAAATTTGCAGGTGGTTGTGCTAAATTTGCAAATCTATGGTATCCAGGGTTTGTTCTTAAGTCCCATACTTCATAATGAGATTTAGCTGGTAAAACTATATCTGCATATTGTGCTGTAGAGTTCATTCTAAAGTCAACATAAGCAAAGAATTTAGCTCTTTCAAGGAATGCTTTTTTATAAGTCATACCTTTATTTCTTCTAAATCTTGAATCTGCAAAAAGTAAAACAGTTTCAAATGTATCCCAGTAAGGTTTTCCATCTTTTTCATGTAAATTTTCTTTCCATTTTTCATCATTTCCAAAGTTGTCAAGTATCTCTCTAACTCTTTTGAAATATTCTTCTTTTGAAAGACCTGTTGCTCTTCTTACATCTTCATCATCATAAAGTTTTTCTGCATCTTCAAGCAAGTTTCCATAAACAAACTCACTTACAAAACCAGATGCAAATCTTTGTTTGTATTTGCCTGCAAATCCAGAAAGTTTACCCATTCCAGATATAGCAACTTCATTTTCTGTTGATAAGCCACCAAATGGTCCAAGTCTTCCTGTTAATCCAGGGATTGAAGCTATAGCTCTATGAGTTAATACACCATTAAAGTATTTTCCAAGGGAGAAACCTACTGTAATTTGAACAACTTTTGGAAGAGCTATATCTCTTGCAAGTTGTTCAACCATTTTTGGATGAACACCTGTTATTTTCCATATTTTTTCTTTGCTAAATTTTCTTGCTTCTTTTTTAAGAAGTTCAAATACTGTTGTTACTTTTATTTTGCTACCATCTTTTAATGTAACTTCCCAAGTTCCTTCAAGAGCTGGATCTATATCCCAAGCTACATCATGAAGTCTTAAAGTTTTTACAGGATTTCCTTCTGTTCCAGGCATAATTGTTAATTTATTTGTTTTTGTATTCCAAGAGAAGAAACAACTTTCTGGTTCAAACTCTCCACCTTCTGCATGATCTTCAAATGTTTTATATACTTCTTCATCAAGCTCAGCAGGTGGATTTTCTACATCTATATCAGAAAGTCTTAATAATTTTTTGTTATCAAGTCTTACTAAGAATGGTAAATCTGTGAAATGTTTTACAAACTCCGGTTTGTATAGTTTATTTTGGATAATTTCATCAATTACAGCCATTGCAAGATGTGCATCATATCCTGCTTTTACAGGAATCCATAAATCAGCGTGTATAGCTGTTGAGTTAAATTCAGGAGATATAACTATTACTTTAGCACCATTATATTTACCTTCCCATACAAAGTGAGCATCAGGGATTCTTGAAGTATTAGGGTTCATTCCCCACCAAACTTGAGTATTAACAGTATAGTAATAATCCCAAGTACATCCTACATTACCTTCACCATAAACAACTGTAACACCCGCAAACATATCACCAACATAAGATGCTATGTATGGTCTTTGTGCTCCAAGCTGTGTTCCAAGTCTTTTACCTGATGCTGCTCTTGCTTCAGTAAGCATTCCTGCACCAACGTGAACATAGAGACCTTCTGGTCCTTTAGTTAACATAGTATTGTAAATATTTTCTGCTATTTCTGTGTATTGTAAATATTTTCTGCTATTTCTGTAATAGCTTCATCCCATGTAATTCTTTTCCATTTACCTTCTCCTCTTTTACCAACTCTCTTAAGAGGATATAAGATTCTATCCTTTTCATACATTATTTGTGAGTGTTGAACCCCTTTATTACAACCTCTTGGGTTAAAGTCAGGTATTTTTGCATTGATTTGTGGATAGTTTGCTACTTGGTTTTCTCTTGTAACTATTCCATTATCAACCCATACATCCCAAGCACAATTACCCTGACAGTTAACACAGTGATAAGCTGTTCCATGCTCCTCTTTTTTCCCATAAGTATAAGCAAACTCTTTTCTATACATATTTTCAACAAAAGAGCTATTAGGATAAGAAGCTCTAGGATCTTCTACTATAAGAGCTTTATCTTTTGCAAAGGCAGCATTGCCACCTACTGTAAGGCCTGCTCCTGTTATGCTAAGAGCTTTTAAAAAGTTTCTTCTTGATAAGGCCATTAGCTTAACCTCCTTATTAAAAGTATAATATTAAAATTTACTAAAAAAAGGGGTAAGGACCCCTCTCTAGTAATATTTATTATAAACAACCTCCACCACCACCAGCTTTTGGAGGTACATATTCATCTTCTTCTGTTGGATATCCTGCGTCATTCCAAGCTTGCATACCACCAGCTAAGTTCTGAGATATCTTAAATTTCTTTTTACACTTTTCAAAAATTTTAGGATCTCCTTCTTTTGAAACAATAACTGTTGGTAAATAGTAGTTTATATGGTCTAAAGCTTCCTTTGGTGCTTTACTTTCATCACAATCAGGTAAAGGTATAGCTCCTGGAATATGAGTTAATGTATAAAACTCATAATCTTCAGCATCATCCTCTTCTTCTTCTGAAGGTTCATAAGGTCTAACATCAATAATCTGTATATTTAATTTTGGATTTTGTAACTTTTTATAAAGTTGTTCAACTGTAAGAGGAATACTAGCTTGAAGCTCAGTTTGTTTTTTTCCAAAACTTACCAGTATTATTGCAAGCACAAAAATTATTCCTATATAAATAGCACGCTCTACTTTTGGATTCATTTTTTATTCCTCCACTTGTGATGAAACTTGAGTAGCTACCTGTTCTAATTTTGAGATATTTCCTTTAACTCCAATTATTGCCACTATTAATACAACTATTGCTATCCAGTATAAAAATCTTTCTATATTGCTCATTTTCTCACCTCTCTTGTATTAGTCATAAACTTTATCAGCATCAGGTTTAGTTTCTAAGAACTTGCTCCATCTTCCAAAGTAAATAAGATGTGCTGTTAAGATCCCTACAATAAAGTAAGTAGCACTCATTGCCATAGAACCTATTGATAAAGTGGGATATGCAGATATGAATGCACCTGTTGTACATCCACCACCAATCATAGCACCATATGCAAGACCGATTCCTGCAAAGAATACAAGAAGTATTCTTACCCATGGAATTGGAGTAACTGTTTCTGCAAAAGAAGGTGGAACAACATCAAATTTGAATGTTCTTGATATTATTGCACTTAAAAATGCTCCCGGCAAAACACCTATAATTAATCCTGCATGCCAAATAATTCCTTCATTAATTCTAGGAACTACAGCTAAAGGATGCCCTATTGCATGAGATATCCATCCAACCAGAGCAAGTGTAGCTCCAGAAAATCCAAGATATTCCCCTTGAGCAGTTGCCCATGTAATTATTAATCCAGCAGCTATTCCAGATGGAAGCCAGTGCCATTCTTCTTTTATTGAAAGGAAAGGTTTACCTTCTTCAAATTTTTTAGCAGGATCAAGCCAGTTTGCTATAAGGGCAAATATTAAGAATAAAGTGCCCCAAGCTACTGCTAAAGTACCATATGGAACACCTAAAAGTCCGTAAAGAGTTAATTTTTCTTTAGTTCCAAGGATTCCTGCTTCTACAAGAGCTGGTTGAGTCATACTATAAAGTACAATACCTAATATTAAACCTATTACTCCACCAATAGCTATAAACTTACCTGCTCCTACTCTTGCAACACAAGTACCAGGACAAAATCCTGCTGCTCCCATAGAAATACCAAATAAAAATCCACCAACAAGGTGAGCAATACCCATAAATGGCATAATCCTTGGGATTATATTTGTTTGTTCAGCAAGTCCAAAAATATCAACAAGTCCATAAATAATAGAAGCAGTTGCAATAGCAGTAAATGCAAATTTCATTATTTTTAAATCTCTAAGAAGTAAAAGACCTTCAACCCTTGAGTATCTAATAGCTCCAACTTTATGAAGAACAATACCAAATAAGGCTCCTGTGATTAGACCCATTATTAAAGGATGCATATATTCCATAACTTAAACCTCCTTTTTTAAATCAAAGGGGTAAATACCCCTTTGAAATTATTTTGCAATTGGTAAAGAAGGATCATTACCCCATTCATCCCATGAACCAATATAAACTTTAGCATTTTTTATACCAATATATTTAGCAGCTGCAAATATGAATGAACCTCTACCTGTTCCTACGTGACAATATGTAATAAGTGTATCTGTTTCAGGGTCAAATCCTTTCTTCTTTAGCTTTTTGTAGAATACTTTTTTAAGTTTTTTAACTTTTTTGAATAAATGTTTTCCAGGTTTACCATTTGCATTACCTGCAACTTTTTTCCATTCAAAGAATACTGCTCCTGGGATATGTCCACCTCTTTTAACTTTTTCATGTTTTCCAGGTTCTGCAAGAGCTTCAAGTTGAGCCTTTCCAACATATTCATTGAATCTTCTTGCATCAAGTATGAAATATTTTGATTTTTTACCATTTTTCTTAATATCTTCTACTGCTTTTAAAACTTCTTCTTTTGTAGCTAAGATATCCCAATTTATGTTAGCTTTAAAAGTTTTAGGTGCAGGTTTAGAACCTTCACCAGTTTCTACTGGATATCCTTTTTTCTCCCAAGTTTTGAATCCACCATCCATCATTCTATTTTGTCCGTTTAAACCATCAATACCATAGAGCCATAAGAAATACCATACACCAGATGCGTTAGGACCTCTACCATCATCATAAGCTATTACTTTTGTATTATTATCTATCCCAAGACTACCAATGAATTTTTCAGCTCTTTCTTTACACATTGGAAGACCATTACATTTTTTAATATCATTTAAAAGGTGTAAATCATGAGCAAATGCATGTGCTGAACCTGGAATATGACCTTGTTTGAACATTTTGTCTGAATCTCCACTTACAAAAACTGCTCCTTTTGAATCGAAAACTTTTTTCGCATCATCAACCCATATGAGCATATTAGGGTTTGCAGGTTTATCTGCTGCTAAAGCAATACCTGCTGATGCTGCTAATCCTGCTGCTACAGAAAGAGAAAATTTTTTGAAATTTCTCATTGGAAAATACCTCCTTGATAAATTTTTATTTGATAAAGATTGGATCCTTTTCTGAACATGTTTACGTATTTAAAGCTCATTTCATTACATTTTTGCTTCATATTAATATCCTAATTTTCTAAATATACATCACAAATTTTAAGTTAACAACAACTAACTTTAATTAGCTTTCTAACTGTAATATGATTATTAATCATAAAAAAATTAAAAAAGCAAGAGGTTTAGTTGAGATATTTTTTATCTTTTATACCTCCTTCAAAAGCTAATAGGGTAAAAATAAAAAATAAGCGCTATATAATTCCAAAAGATGTAAGCCTAAAAATAAATAGAGCAATATGGGAACTTCAAAAACAGCAAGAGAAAATAAATAAAACGTTTTTAGTGCCTGTAGAGGTTGATATAACCTTTATATTGCCTAATAAAAGAAGAAGAGACTTAGATAACATAATGAAAACCGTAGGTGATTGTATGGTTTATGCGAAAATCTTGAAAGACGATAATCTTATATATAAGCAAAAACTTGAAAAAATAATAATTCCTAATAAGGAAGGCATAATTATTGATATTAAGAAATATAAACAAAATATAAAAAAAATTAATAGTTTTATAGAAAGTTTAAATGAGTTTAAAGAAGATATTCATAATGTATGAATAAATAAAATTAATACTTTTAAAAAAAATTAAATATATAAGGAAAGAGATCAATGGAATTTATTTCATATTCTTTAGATAAAGAATTACTTATCAAAATAATATTATCTATTTTATTAGGATTAATAATTGGATTAGAAAGAGAACATAAAGCTAAAGAAGAAAAAGAAGTTTTTGTTGGAATAAGAACATTTCCATTAATTACAGTTCTTGGCTGTTTATCAGCTTTAATCTATGAAAATTATTTTGAAGGTATTTTTTATTTTACGTTTGGAGCTTTAATTTTATTTACAATAATAAAATTTTACTTAGATTTTTCTCGTGATAGAGGTGTTACAACAGAAGTAACGGCAATAATATCTTTTTTAATTGGTGTTTTAACCTATTATAACTATATCTATATAGCAGTTTTTTTAACAATAATAATTACTTTCTTATTAGCCTTAAAAACACGACTTGAAACTTTTGCAAAAGGTTTATCTCAAGAAGATATATTCTCTATTTTAAAATTTATTCTTATTACTATAGTTGTATATCCATTACTTCCTGATAAAGATTTTGGGCCTTTTAATGCTTTTAATTTAAAAGATATTTGGAAAGTAGTAATTATAGTTTCTACATTAGACTTTATTGGATATGTACTTTTAAAATGGAAAGGTGGGAAAGTAATATGGATAACTGGAGTAATTGGAGGTCTTGTATCAAGTACTGCAGTAAGTTATGAACTTGCCAAAAAATCAAAAGAAATACCTTCAATTACTGAATCTACAACTGTTGGTATAGCTTTAGCTTGGGCTATTATGAATATTAGAGTTTTAGTATTATCAAGTTTATTTTCTTATGAACTTACAAAAAGTTTAGCTATTCCTTTATTAATAACAACTTTAATATATTTAGTTATTATCTTTGTAAAATATAAAGATGAGTTTATTTATAAAAAAGAAACACAAAAGGAGATAAATATTGAAAATCCGTATGATATTTGGTCTGCTATTCAATTTGGGATAATTTATGCTGTTGTCTTATTTGTAATTAAAGCTCTTAAATTTTATATAGGTAGTACAGGAATTTATATTGGAAGTTTTATATCTGGAGTTATTGATGTTGATGCTATCACATTGTCTTTATCTCAAATGGTTAAAGATAATCCTTCATTTCTTGAAATTGCAATAAAAGGAATTTTAATTGCTGTTATATCAAATAGTTTTTTCAAATATGGTTATATATTTGCTTTTGGAAATAAAACACTTTCTAAAAATATGCTTATATTTTTAACTGTTATTACCATTATTTGTGGATTTTTTATAATATTTGTCTAAATCAATGATAAAATATATTTCAAACTTGATTTAGGAGTTTTTTATGGACGAAAAAATTTTATCTGCCCATGGTTTAAACCTTGAAGAATATAAAAGAATTATCCAGTTAATAAATAGAGAGCCTAATGAGATAGAACTTGGAATATTTGGAGCATTATGGAGTGAGCACTGCTCTTATAAATCTTCAAAACCATTTTTGAAAGTATTTCCTACAGAAGCACCTTGGGTAATACAAGGCCCAGGTGAAAATGCAGGGGTTGTAGAAATAGATGATAAATATGCAGTAGCTTTTAAAGTAGAAAGTCATAATCATCCATCTTATATAGAACCTTTCCATGGAGCCGCTACAGGAGTAGGTGGAATAATAAGAGATATTTTATCTATGGGAGCAAGGCCTGTAGCTGCATTTGATAGTTTAAGGTTTGGAGATCCAAGAAATGATGGAAATAGAAAAAATATAAAAGATTCAAAACCTATAATAAAGGGAGTTGTTAAAGGAATAGGATTTTATGGAAATTGTATAGGTGTACCTACAATTGGTGGAGAAGCCGTATTTGATGAAGTTTATGCTGGAAATCCTTTAGTAAATGCTTTTTGTATTGGAATCTTAGAAAAAGATAAAATCTTCAAAGCAAGAGCTACAAAAGTAGGTCAAAGAATGGTAATGGTAGGCTCTGCTACAGGTAGAGATGGAATACATGGTGCTACAATGGCATCTGCTGAATTTTCAGAAGAAACAGAAGACAAAAGACCAAATGTTCAGATAGGGGATCCTTTCTTTGGTAAAAGACTTGTTGAATGTACATTAGAAGTTATGCAAAAAGGTTTAATTGTTGGATGTCAAGATTTTGGAGCAGCAGGGCTCGCAGGTTCTACTTCTGAATTTGGTGCTAAATCTGGTATGGGAGTAAAAGTTTATCTTGAGAATGTGCCATTAAGAGAAGAAGGAATGACACCTTACGAAATTCTTCTTTCAGAATCTCAAGAAAGAATGCTTTATGCTGTAGATAAAGATAAAGTTGATGAAGTGATAAAAATAGCAAAATTTTATGGACTTGAAGCGGCAGATATTGGAGAGACTACAGATACTAAAAGAATGGAAGTTTTTTATAAAGGTGAAAAAGTTGTTGATCTTCCTATCTCTGCAATAGTTGATGATGCCCCTGTTTATAATAGACCAAGAAAAAAACCAGATTATTTAGATAAAGTAAAAGAGTTTGATGAAAATAAACTTCCTGAAAAAGATATAAAAGAATCAATAAAAAAAGTTTTATCTTCTCCAACAATAGCAAAAAAAGATTGGATATATAGTCAGTATGATCATGAAGTTGGAGTTAACACTATTGTTAAGCCAGGTAGTGATTCAGCAGTTTTAAGAGTAAGATGGGCTGTAAAACCTGAAATAAACTCAAAAAAAGCAGTAGCAATATCTTCTGATGGAAATGGTAGATGGGTATATTTAAATCCATATGAAGGTGGTAAAAGAGTTGTAGCTGAAGCAGTTAGGAATGTTTATGTTTCTGGAGCAAAACCTTTAGCTATTACAGATTGTTTAAACTGGGGAAATCCTGAAAATCCAGAAATTATGTGGCAGTTTGAACAAGCTACAAAAGGTATGGCTGATGCTTGTAAAAAATTGAATACACCTGTAATTGGTGGAAATGTTTCTCTTTATAATGAAACAGTTTTAGAAGATAAAAGAATTAATATATATCCAACACCTGTAGTTGTAGCTGTTGGTGTTTTAGACAATCCAGAAGATGCTATACCTTCTTTTTATCAAGATGAAGAAGACATTATAGCTATAATTGGAGAAGTTGATAAAAAGCCAACTATAAATGGCAGTGAGTACTTGAAAGAAGTTTATGGAAAAGTAGAAGGAGATATTCCACCAATAGATTTAGACATAGAGTTGAAGCTTTCAAAATTTATTAGAGAAAATAAAGATTTAATAAAATCTGCTCATGATGTTTCAGATGGTGGATTAATAACTGCCACTTTAGAATCTGCATTTATTAATGAAAAAACTTTCGGAATTGATTTAAATATAGATACTACATATAGGCCAGATTTTGAACTTTTTGATGAAATGAGAAGTTTGGTAGTAATATCTGCAGATAAAGAAAGTATAAATAAACTTAAAGATATTGCTGAAAAAGAAGGAATAGGATTTAAGATTATTGGAAAAGTAAAGGCTGATGAAAAACTAAATCTTAATATTAATGGTATTAAAATAGAAGAAGATATGAATTTATTAAGAGATTTATGGGAAAATAGACTTAAAAAAATGCTTGATTAAAAAAGGTAAAGGCATTTTACCTTTACCTCTTAAAAATCTATTTTTTTCCGTATTTTTCTTTTATCGCTTTTAAATTATGAACAACAGCAGGAACAAGTCTATATCCTTCTTCTTGTAAAGCGGCAAGTTTTGCAACACCTGCAGGTGTTATAATAGCAAATGGTTGTATATCTTCTCTTTTAAAACCCATAAATTTTAAAATATTATTACATACATAAAACTTAACTCCATAAGCATCATGAAAAGATTTTATTCTTTCTAAAATCTGCTTAAACTTATCTTTATTTTGTTTTGCAAATATAACAGCTTCTGGACCATGACTTACTACAACAATTTTAAGTTCTGAAAAAGGAGCATATTGAGTATATGCTTTAATATGGTTTGATATATAGTTTAAGGCTTGATTAACATCTTCTGGTGACGATAAATTCCAATCATATACAACTTTTATTGTTGGATATGTTTCTTCTGAAACTTCAAATGTAGCTAACTTTTTTTCTTTTGCATAGGATATAGAAAATAAAAAGATCAAAGGAAAAATTATTAATATTTTTAAGGTTTTCATTTTATAACCTCTTTTTTATTGAACTTTTACTGCACCTAAATCTTTTATTGCTTGTTCTATTCTACTTTCTAACTCTTCTGCTGCTTTTTTTACTTTTGGAAATTTTGTACCATCTAATAACATAGATCCCTTAGCTACTACTATATAGGAATAATCATCATCTTCTCTTTGATAAATTGTTATTACCCATGGAGATAAAACTATAGCATTTGGATCAGTTGTATAGATTTTATATAAAGTTGTAATACTTGTTACTAAGAAGTTCTGAATAAAAGAAATTTTTAGCTTATCAAAATCTGGAAAGAGGTTTACATTGTTTGAAAGTGGAGCAACTGGATTTGTAGTATCAACAAGGGTTATTTGATATGCTTCAAGATTTGATTTTAAAACTATAACTAATTGATCTGCATCCATTTCTACTTTAAAAATATCAAGTCCTTTTCCAGAACCTCCTGTTTCAGGTTGCCATCCAAATGAGTTTAAACTTATAAGAAGTGTAAAAATTGCAGATAAGCTTAATAATCTAATCATATATTCCTCCTTTCTTGTTTTTTTAAAGGGGCTTTATGCCCCTTTAAGATATTAATAGATAAACTGGAATCCTACACCAATATAAGAAAAGTCTTTATCTTTTTTCTTACCCCAGTCATAAGATAAGTTTAATTTGAATTTATCTTTGTTAATTAACCAGTTTAAACTTATTTCATAAACTTCTTGTTTAATAGCTGGTCCAGTGAGACTTTCTTTGGCATTATTAGGATCTTCTTTATCAATATCTTCTTTAGAAGCCATTACAGAAGGTCTTACAATCTGTCCATTAGCTAATTTTATGTTATATCCTGCTTTTACAGACCAAACAGTATCTGTACCACTTTCTCCAGTTTGAAGCTTTCTATATAACCAATCATATTCAGCAACAAAGTCTACAGGACCAAAGTTTGCAAGAAGATCAACACCTCTTAAACTATTTGATTTAAATACATCTGTTTCTCCTTGATAAGTATAGTTTAATCCTACTGTTACACCATTTCTTTTTCCATAATAAGTTTGTGTATAACCCATTTTATATTTTTTATGCTCAGGATCTCTAAATGACCAAGCAACTCTTACTGCAAACAGAGGAGACCATTTTTTACCATCACCAACTTTATCAGATTTTCCACCTATATCCTTAACTATTTTTGTACTATTAGTATCAAAAATACCAAAATTATAATTTAGCTGTTTATTTAATGCTAATCCACCAATATTAATACCTGTTTCTCTACCAGGACCTCTACCTACTATATGCTTTCTTACATCAAAGTTTGTTAAAGCTTTTTGGAAAGATATTACCTTAAATGCAGTAGTAATACTTTCTCTACCAACTTGAGGTCTGAAATATCCAATAGAAATATTAGCCCACTCTGGATCTAAATGCCATGTCCAAAGAGCATCCCATATATAAAACTCTCTATTTTCATGGGCAGAATTGGCATTCGCTGTTCCGGTAGATGCAGATGCCTCATTTTTACCAAGATTATCATACGCAAACCATACTTTGAAAGAGATATCTTTTCTTAATTTACCTTTTACACCAATTCTACCTCTTCTGATATAAATATCATTTCTTGCATCTATATCCTTGTTAAAAGGATCATTTTTTAGAGTATAAACATTCCATACCTGTACCATCTGGAAAATCGTTAATTTTTTTCCATCTCCAAAATAAAATGTTGGTGCTGCATTTGCTGATGGAGCATTAAATAATGCTGCTGCTCCAAGACCTACTAATGCTGATGCTACAACTTTTTTCATGACTACTCCTCCTTAAGGTTTTTTGTTTTTATTTACTACAAACTGTATCAACAGCTTCTTTTAGCTGTTTATCATAAAGTTTTAATATTTTTATTGCTTTTAAATCTGGATTTCCCATCCATTTCATTGCTAAAGATGGTCTAAAAAATCCAATCACAAGCTTATTTTCTTTATTTCTATATGTATAGATTCTTAAAGGACACATTCCTACAAGCCATGGATTATGCTTTAGCACAAAATAACCATCAGAAAGTCTGCAAACCATATAGATATTCATATCTTCCCAAAAATCTGTTCTTCCTTGTTCTTTCATTCCTCTTGTGACATGAGACACTTTAATAATTTTGAAATTTCTTTCTTCCAGGGCAGATTTTAGTAATAAATCAGCTTCTTCAAGTGATAATTCACAACTAATTTCATATATATCTGGAAGTTCTACTATCTCTTCAGCTTCCTCTTTTGCAGATTCTGGTAGCTTTTTTTCTTTTATATGTTTTTCTTTAGTAGAAACTTTTTTGATTTTTACATTATCTTCATCATCCCATGGATCATGTTCTGACATAGATATATACTCAATTCCACAGGATGATAAAAACATGCTTATTAAAAAGATAGAAAAAATATTTAAAATCTTTACGGGCATATTCCACCTTCCATAGGACATCCACATTTAACATCAAGAATTTTTACATTAGATTCATAAGGAACTTTTATAATTTTCTGCTTTTTAATGTAGTCAATTACAACTTCATAAACTGGGGGATGATCTGGTCTTACATTTTTACCTACTCTGTATAAGTTTCCACCCCAAGCTGAAACAACATAAGATCTTTTTGGATCAAGATCTTTACCATTTACTTTGATATTTCTAAGTCTTTTTCCTCTTGGAGCTCCAAGTTTAATCTCATATTCTAAACCTAAAAGCCTACTCATATCTCCACCTTGTTGATAAAGTGGATTTTCATTAAATGCATTATCAGCTATATCTTCAAGAATCATTTTTATCTGTTCACCAGTCATTTCAAAAGTGTAAACATCTGGATAAGTAATAGCTGTCATTTCATAAACATTATCAACTGTAATATCTTGGCCAGGTAAAATAGTTGTTCCCCATCTATATCCTGGGGTAAATACTATCTCTGCATCTGTTCTATCTCTTATAGCCTCTCCAATGAGTCTATCAAATGTTGAGTAGAATGTATCTCTCTTGTATAAAAGAGTTTCTGTTTTTCCTATTACTTGATCTAATTTGTCTTTATAAGGTTCATATGCTTTTTCAACAAATTTTTCTACTTCTGGATCAGGTTTTATAAAATTAGAAGCTATAGGAATTAACTTATAGTTGTATTTTCTAATTTTTCCATTTTTTACATCAAGGTCTAATCTTCCAAGATATTTACCATGTGAGCCTGCAATAACAATCATTGTGTTATTTACAAAAATTGGTTTTGGAGCTGGATTATGAGTATGTCCACTGAATATAATATCAATTCCATTTACCATTTTTGCTAAAGCTTGATCTAAAGAAAAACCATCATGAGATAAAAGAACTACAAGATCAACTTTCTTATCTTCTCTAAGCTCATCTACATATTGCTGTAAACTTTCTGGTTGAATACCAAAAGTCCATCCTTTTACAAACTCTTTTGGATTTGCTATTGGTGTGTATGGGAAAGCATTTCCTATTATTCCTATTTTTACACCGTTTACTTCTCTTATAGTATAAGGTTTAAATACAAGCTCTTCCCACATTGAGTCTTTTATGTTTTGAGCTATAAATTCTGCATTTAGATGATTATTTACAAGTTCAAGAACTCTTTCTTTTCCGTAAGTAAACTCCCAATGACCTACCATAATATCTATACCAAGTAGGTTTTGAGCATCTACTATAGCTTTTCCTTTAGTGAATAAACCTATAGCTGTTCCTTGCCATGTATCTCCAGAATCCATAAATAAAACTTTATCCTTTCCTCTTTCTGCAACTATCTGTTTAACAAGTGTTGCCATATGGGCAACTCCACCCATTTTCCCATATTTATGGGCAAGTTCTGGAAAATCTAAGTATGTATCAAAATAAGCTCTTATTGTTCCAGGAGTAATATCGTAATATTTGAGATAAGCTTCTCCACATAAAAATCCAGGTTTTCCTACAAGTTTAGGATGAGAAACTAAAGTTGATGGTTCTCTCCAGTATAAAGGTCTTAAATGAGCATGCATATCACATATATGAAGTAAAGTAATATTTCCAACAGATTTGAAAGACATTAACTCTTCAGGAGACATATTATTTAGCTTAGCTAAAGCATCTCCTGATGTTAAAGATATACCTGCTATAGCTGCAAGTTCTAAAAAGTCTCTTCTTGTAAGGTTCATAAATTACCTCCTAATTATCTTCTAAGTCCTGGAGTTTTTAGTTCTACACCATTAGCTAATGATTTTATATAAACTTCAAGAGCTACCATTTCCTTTGAACCTAATGGTAATTTTTTCTGACCTGCTTGTTTTTGGCAGCCTAAGAATCTTTGTTGTAGAGTAAAAACTTTATCTTTTGTCATTCTATATGCTGGCCATAAAGAAGCATTTGCTTTTCCTTTTGAACCATTTATAGTTTGTGTTCCAAGGGGATAAAGAGGTTGCATTCTTAAAACATGGCCTACTGCAAATTCATGACAAACCTGACATGAAAGATTTCTTTTTCCTCTTTTTAAGGTAAATACATATCTTCCATAATCATGATACTCTTTTACATGAGGTTCAGATAAATCTATTTTTATAGGTGTTCCAGCAGCTAAGTAGTAAAGATATGTAGTTAATGCAACATTTTCTTTACTTTTTAAAGAAAAAGGTTTTACTTTTTGGTACTTAGCTTGGCAAAGCTGAATTCTTTGCTCTAAATTGATAACCTTACCACAAGATTTGTCATATTTTGGATAATAAGCTGCTGCAGTTGCCACTTTTTCCTCTACTTCTCCATTTTTAGTATGGCAAGAAGCACAAGATTTACCTTCAGGTCCCATAGGTTTATTAAATAATTTCCCACCTACTTCTTCTGCAAAAATCTCTCCTGGGTTAATACCTTCTTGATAAAGTTTCCAGTCTTCTGGTGAAATTACTTCTGCTGCCATTGATGTAGAAGCAGCAATAATAGCAGAAGCCATTAAAAATTTTTTCATTCTCATAACTAAATTCCTCCTACCCTTTAGGTTTTATTTGGATAGTCTTTTCAGTTACATCTCCAGTAATATCTTTCCATACCATTTTTAAAGGAGCTTTTTTGTCTGCTTTTATATAAAATTCCAAGAAAGGATTTGCACTAACAGAACCTTTTAAATCAAAAGTAGTTATTTTTTCATCACCATAATAAACTTCAACTTTGTTTATATAATCTGCAGGAATAATTTTCCCTGTTTTTTTATCTTTTGTTAGACCTGTATGCATTGGATGCATTATAATTGATTTAACTTTTACAATATCTCCTTTTTTATACCTTCTTGGTGATACTCTAATCATTGCTACTCTTGGCATTTTAAATTCCTCCTTATTTTTTATTTAATAAATTAACCACAACCACCAATTGTTACTTTTATAGGTTTTTCAGCTTTAATAGTTCTTCCATCTTTTAAAACAGCTACTGCTACTACTGGCATAGTTTTAGCAAGTCTTATTCTTGTTGAGAGATAAGCTTTACCATTTGCAGGACTTAAAAACATGCTTAATGTATGAGGGTCTGTATTTTTAGTTGCAAAAATATGAATTGATTTAACCTGTTCTATTGGAAGATTTACTTGTACTTTAACAGGAACTACTGCCCCATTTTCTGCAATAGAAGGAGCTATAAGTTTAATATCTGAAGATGCTTCAAGTTTAGATGCATCTACTCCTAAAACTTCTTTAACTGCCTCTTCAAAAGATTTTTTCTTTGGTTTATTTTCTGCTCTTGCAACAGAATTTGGTAAAATTTTAGGAGATATAGCAACTAATACTCCTGAGATAGCAACACCTTTTAAAAATTTTCTCCTGTTCATGAATATAACCTCCTTTTTATTCTTCTAAGAAATAATCAGTCATTGATTTCTTTTTATAATGTCCTTCATAAAAATATTTAAGGATTTTTAAAAAATCTTCTTTTTTCCAAGCACCAAATATACTTTTTACTTTTTTACCAGAAGATTCTATAAAGTGAAAAGTAGGGGTTCCTAAATATCCGTATTCTTTTCTTACTTCTTGTCCTATTTTTGAACATTTTCTAATTTTTACAGGAATAAAGTATTTATTAACTATTTCTTGAACTTTCTTATCTTTAAAAGTCGTAGCTTCCATTCTCTTGCAGTAATGGCAACTTGGAGAAAATATATATATCATTACTAATTTATTTTGCTCTTTTGCTTTTTTAAAAGCTTCTTCATAAGGTTGCCATTTTATATCTGCAAAAGCTGAAACAGTTAATATAGCTACCATAATAAATACTCTTATCACTTTTTCCTCATTATTTTAATGTCATTAAAAATGCAGTTAATGCACAAACTTGATCGTAATTTAATGCTCTTGTTGTAAGGTTTACTGTCATTATGTTGTAATAAGGTACAAATTTTGGTGATTTTGGATCTCTCATTTCCTTAGGAACTTGAACCCTATAATCTGCTATTCTTTGATATATCCAATCTATAGTCTTTTTCTGTCCTCTTAAATCTTTAGCTTTAAATAAACCATTCATATATCCAGTTAAATCAGGCCCTATATCCCCAGCATTTATTGAACCAGGTGCATTATGACAAGCTACACAGTTTGCTAATTTTTTGTTATTAAATATCTTTTTTCCTTCTTTTGCTTTCTTTGCTATAAATTTAGGATTGTCTAGTTTACAGTTCTCAGGTATTGCATATAATCTTGGAGGTGGATTAACATCTTTTAACATTATTTTTTTTGCATCTGGGTACTGTACTCCTGGACAGTCTTGAGCATTAACATCTGAAAAATAAACAAAGCCTCCCAGAATAAGACTTGAAAGTAAAACTTTTTTGGTTTCATAATAAACCTCCTTTTTTATACTCTGGATTTTTATTTATGCAAACAGTGTGCCAATTTTTAAATTTGAATTAAATCGCCTTATAAACTTAGTTTTTACATATATCAGCTAAGTGGAAACATATTTTTTTATATTAAATAATTGTCCCATTTGGAACAATTTTAAATTTTAGTTTTGTTCTTTTTGGGACAGATTTTCTAAAAGACCTAAATTTTTCATTTTTGTTCTAAGTTGTTTTCTTGATATTCCTAATTTTTTTGCTGCTCTTGTTTGATTCCAATTTTCCTCTTCTAAAACTTTCTTGATAATTTTTCTTTCTAATTCTATAAGATTTGTAGTTTCTATAGATTCCTTTTTAGAACTTTCTTTTTTCTTTAAAATTCTTGGAGGAAGATGTTGAGCTTTAATTATTCCTTCTTGGCACATAACAACAGCTCTTTCAATAGCATTTTCCAGTTCTCTAACATTACCTGGCCAGTCATAATCAAGAAGAATATTCATTGCTTCATCATCAATTGAGAAAATCTCTTTATTATCTATTTTGGAAAATTTATCAATAAAATGTTGTACAAGTAAAGGAATATCTTCCTTCCTTTCTCTTAAAGGAGGTATTCTTATATGAACTACATTTATTCTATAAAATAAGTCTTCTCTAAATTTACCTTTTTCTACCATTTCTTCTAAATTTCTATTTGTAGCAGATATAAATCTACATTTTGCAGGAATTAAATTAGATCCTCCAACCCTAAAAAACTCCTTTTCTTGTAATACTCTGAGAAGTTTTGCTTGAGAAACTAAATTAAGCTCTCCAATCTCATCTAAAAATAAAGTTCCTTCTCCTGCAAGTTCTATTTTACCTATTTCTTTATTTGAAGCTCCTGTATAAGCTCCTTTTTCATGTCCAAAAAGCTCATTTTCAAAAAGATCAACTGGTATAGCACTACAATTTATAGCTATAAAAGGAAATTCTGCTCTTTTGGAAAGTTTATGTATAGCTTTAGCTACTTTTTCTTTTCCTGTGCCACTTTCACCTTCTATTAAAATAGTTGAATCACTTTTACTAACAATAGAGATTTCCTTAAAAAGCTCTTTCATTTTCTGACTTTTTCCAACAATTCCATGAAAATTTTCTGTATCTATACTTTTTCCTTTTTTTTCTATATAAAAAGATAAAATTTTTAGTAGATTATTGAAATCTATAGGTTTTGGTAAATAATGGTTTGCACCTTTTTTCATTGCTTCAACTGCACCATTTATAGAACCATAAGCAGTAATAATAATAAAAGGAGTAATACTATCTTGTTTCCTAAATGTTTCTAAAATTTCTATTCCTGTACCATCGGAAAGTTTATAATCACTTAGAATAATATCGTACTGTTTTGCATTTAATTTTGAGATAGCTTGAATTTTATTTGTTACAACATCAACATTAAAACCTTTTTCTGTTAATATCTTTTGCAGGATTTTTATAATGTTTTTCTCATCTTCTATAAGTAAAATATCTGCCATACTAAACCTACCTTGTTATATTTTTCTTTATAATTATTATATATAATATAAATTTTGTAAATTGCAAAAAAGGAAAAACTATGATAAAAAAGTTTTTGAGTAGTTTATTATTCATCTTAATATTTGCCTCTTTTTCTTACGGTAAAGATTTTTATACTTTTGCTGTTCTTTCATCTGAAAGTCCAATACAAGAGTATAAAAGATATAAAGTTCTGGTAAGGTATTTATCTAATATATTAAAAAAGCCTGTACAACTTATAATAGTAAAAAAAGTAGAAAAGTTTTTAACTCTTTATAAAGATAGAAAAATTGATATTGCAGTGACATGTCCTGTTGTTTTTTTTGAACTTAAAGAAAAGTATAATGCTAAAGATTTAGCCGTTTTAAAAATCAATAATAAAATATTAGAAACAGGCGTATGGATAGTAAGAAATGATAGCAATATAAAGAGTATTAAAGATTTAGTAGGGAAAAAAATAACTCTTGGTAGTTCTGTATGTGCAAGTAATTGTGTAATGCCTCTTTATGTTTTAAGTAAAGAAGGTATTACTTATAAAGATATTCCAGATATGTGGAGTTCGGGAACAGATAAAGCCGCTATTTTAAATGTGCTTGCTGGTCTTGCAGATGCAGCAGGAGTAAAAGAAGAAAGTGCAAAAAAATATATTGATAAAGGTATAAAAATAATAGCAAGAACCCCTTATGTGCCAAGATATGTAATCTCTGCATCTTCTAATTTAGATGAAAATGAAATAATAAATATAAAAAATGTTTTATTTTCTTTACATGATAAACATTTATTAAAAAAAGCAGGGATAGATGGTTTTGTTGAAGCTAAAGAATATATGTTTGAAGTTATAAAAGATTATAAAGAAATACTTGATAAATATCCATTTTTAAGATGAAAAAATTAAATTTAAGAAAGCTTTCTATTCAATGGAAAACATCATTAGCAACATCAATATACATATTAATACTTTTATTTGGTTCTATATTTTTAACTGCATTAGGGTTTGAAAAAAAATTAATAAATGAGAAAAATATAGCTACTATTGAAAATATAAAAAGCATAATTGATAGTTATATAGATAGCTTTGTTTTAAGACAGATGGATAAATTAGATGAGATGATACAAAAGATAAAAGAAAATAAGCAGTAGAAAATGTAAAAATTCTTGATATAGATGGAAAGATTATAGGAAATAGTAATATTGAAGAACTTGGCAAAGTAGATAGAAATGCTTTGACAAAGTTTCTATCAAAAGGAAATAAAAGTTTTATAGAAGATATAAAAGAAAAAACTTATTTCTTCTATCCAGTAAAAATAGATAATGAACCAATAGGATATGTGGTATCTATCTATAATCAAAATATGATAAAAAAATCAGCTGATAAAGAAATAATGTCTGTTATATTCCAAACAGGAAGTATAGCTATTTTTGTAATTATTGCTTCTTTCTTAGGAACTTTTTTTATAACTGGTTTAATAATAAGACCTATAAAGGAATTAAAGGACAAACTTATTGGAATTTCAACTGATGACTTTCAGTATAAAAATATACTAAATAAACCTCTAAAGAAAGAAAAAGATAAAAAATGTACAAAAAGTATATCTGAAGAATGCTGGATAGTAGCTGAAAATCCAGAAAAAATACTGGAGAATATAGGGGGCCTTTCAATTAAGGAATGTTCAAAATGTGAAAAATTCCATTCTTTAGCAAAAGATGAGATAGAAGAGCTTTCTTTTAGTTTTTATATGATGACAGCTTCTTTAAAAGATTTTTTAAAGAAACTTGAAGAAGCCCATAAAGAAAGAGAAACTTTAAACTGTATGGCAGCAATGGGTGAAATGAGTGCAAAAATAGCCCATGAAGTAAAAAATTCTTTGTATGCAATAGGAAATGCAGCAAGTTATTTAAAACATAGCATAGATAATGAGATTGTAAAAGAGTTTTCATCTGTAATAAAAGAGGAAGTAAATAGACTAAATGAGATGACTATCACATTTTTGAACTTTTCTAAATTGATAGAGCCAAATTTTAAGTTAAATAATCTAAATACAGAAATAAAAAGAACATTAAATCTTTTAAAAGATGATTTTGAAGAAGAAAATATAAAAACAATAACTAATTTAGGTGAAATTCCAGATTTTGAGTTTGATAAAAATATGATAAAACAAGTTTTATTTAATCTACTTTTAAACTCTATAGATGCAATAAAAGAAAAAGGAGATAAAGAAAGATATATAAAAATTTCTACATATCAGAAAGAAGAAAAAGGACAAAGATTTGTAATTCTTGAAATAGAAGATAATGGTATAGGTATAAAAGATGAGGATAAAGAAAAGATTTTTAAGCCGTTTTTTACTACCAAACAGAAAGGAACTGGTCTTGGACTTCCAATGGTATATAAAATCATATTTAGTCATAAAGGGATTATAAATATGCATTCTGAATATGGTAAAGGAACTAAATTTACTATAATTTTTAAAATATAAGGAGGATAAGACATGAAAAGATTATCTGTTTTACTACTTCTGTTAATTTTTATAAATTCTTTTTCTTTCTCAATGGAGCTAAAAAAGGTAAATAAAAATATATATATGGTAGAAGGTAATATTGGGCTTCCTTCCAAAGAGAATAAAGGTTTTATATCTAATGCTTATGGTATTTTAACATCTGAAGGTTGGATAGTTGTAGATACACTATCAACACCTGAACTTGCAAAAGAATTTATTTCTAAGCTAAAAGGAGTAAGTAATAAACCTATAAAATATGTTTTTATTACTCATTATCATTTAGATCATTATTTTGGAGCATCAGAATTTAAAAAAGAAGGGGCTAAAATAATAGGAAGTAAAGGATTAGAAGATTTTTATACTTCAGGTAAAGCAGATTTATATTTAAATGGTATAAAAAACTCTTTTAAAGGTATATTTGAAAATGTAAAGCTTGTAAAACCGGATATTGTTATTAAAGATAAAAGAGTATTTACTATAGATGGCAAGAAGTATATTATAGAAAATGTTGCTCCTGCTCATACAAGTTCAGATATTATTATCTATATACCAGAAGATAAAATAATATTTGTTGGGGATTTAGTAGTAAAAAATAGAATACCATTTGTAGGAGATAGTGGTTCTAATAGTAAAAACTGGCTAAAAGTATTAGAAAAATTAAAAAATGTGGATATTAAAGTTATATATAATGGACATAATAAACCTTTAGATAAATCTGCTATAGATTTTACATATGACTATATAAAATTTTTAAGAAACGAAATATCAAAAATGAAAGATGAAGATTTATCTTATGATGAAATAAAAGAAAAATTAAGTAATGTTAAATGGAAAAAATATCCTCAATTTAAGGCATTTCACTTTAAAAATATATATAAAATTTATAATGATTTAGATTTTGAATTTTGAATAAAAATATTCTTTCTTGGGCTTTATTTGATTTTGCAGAGACTATATTCTCAGCGAATATAATCTCTGTATTTTTTCCTTTAATTATTGTTTCCTATTTTGGAGGAAAAAGTTATCATTACTCTTTTACTTATTCTTTATCTATAGTATTTGCTATTTTTATTGGATTAATCTTAGGTAAATTTGCTGATAAACATGGTTTAAAACTAAAAATTTTTAAAATTAGTATATTAGCTATATTTTCTTTGCTGGTAGCTTTATCTTTTGCAAATAACTTAATTTATGCTCTTTTTATATTCTTTATATTAAACATTAGCTATCAAACAGCACTTATATTTTATAACTCTATTCTTAATAATTTGTCTAAGAAAAATAATATCAGTTTTATATCTGGATTAGGAGTAGGGATAGGATATATAGGAGGTATTTTAGCTTTAGTTATTACTAATTTGACTCAAAAAGAGCCTCATAATATTCTTATGTTTACAGCTATAATTTTCGCCATATTTTCATTTCCTTCTTTATTTTTACTTAAAATGGATATTCCAAAATTAAATATGAATTTTTCCTTAAAATCTTTATTAAAAGATAAAACTTTTTTGCTTTTTATAATATCTATATTCTTTCTAACAGATGCTATTCATGGAGTTATTATATTTATGTCTCTTTATCTTCACAAAGTATTTGCTTTTGAAACAGGACAAGTTATTTCAGTAATTGCTCTTGCAGGAATTTTTGCAGTTATCTCTGCCCCATTTATTGGAAAATTATGTGATTATATTTTTAATCCTATAAAGTCTTTAAAATATATTATTCTTTTTTGGTTTTTTGGATTTTTAGCTCTTATAATTTCAAATAAATATCTAATTTATATTATAGGTGCTATTTTTGGAATTCTTATTGCATCAAGCTGGACTTTACTTAGAGTTATTTTAATAAAGATTTCTCCTTCAGAGCAACTTTCATCAAGGTTTGCCATTTTTTCAGCATCTTCAAAATTTGCAAGTATTTTATCGCCTTTAATATGGGGAATTATTACTTATACATTTAATGATTCTATTTTTTCTTATAAGTTATCAGTATTGGTTCTGTCAGTTTTTCCATTGATAGGCTTTTTTATTTATAACAAATTTTTAGAAAATCTGGGGACATAAAGTCCCCTTTTTTTTAGTATTTTCTTTCTTGTGGTTGATATTTAGTAATTCTTACTTCTGTATATTCTACTTTTGGTCCATCTTCAGTGTAATATGCTAAAGAATGTTTAAGGAAGTTTTCGTCATCTCTTTCAGGATAATCTCTTCTTGCATGAGCTCCTCTTGACTCTTTTCTCATTTCTGCAGTTACAGCTATTGCTTCTGCTAAATCTAATAGATTTCCAAGCTCCAGATAGTTTATTAAAGCAGTGTTAAATAGTTTGCTACTATCTCCTGGTGCAAGATTTTTATATCTTTCTTTTAATTCTTTTATTTTTTCAATAGCTTCTTGCATTGGTTTTTCTTCTCTAAATATTCCTACTTTATCCCACATTGTTTGAGCCATTTCTGTTCTTATATCATTTATATTTTCTGTTCCTTCTTTCTTTAGAAGTTCTTCTATCTCTTTTCTTGCTCTTTCTTCTTCAGCTTTATAGTTATATGAAGTATCTTCAGGTATATTCTCTGCATATTCTGCAGCTGCTGCTCCTGCAGGTTTTCCAAATACAACAATATCAAGTAAAGAGTTTCCACCAAGTCTATTTGCTCCATGAACAGAAACACAAGCACACTCTCCAACTGCATATACCCCTTTAACAGGAGTCATAGAAGTTTTATAGTCTTCAACATGAATTCCACCCATTGAATAATGAGCAGTCGGTCTTACTGGGATAGGTTCTTCTATAGGATCAATACCTTCAAAATCTATTGCAAGCATTCTAATCTGTGGAAGTCTTTCTTTAATTTTAGCGGCTCCAAGATGTCTAAGATCAAGATGAACATAAGCATTCATTCCTTCTCCCCATCCTCTACCTTCAAGGATTTCTGTCTCTATAGCTCTTGCAACCATATCTCTTGGAGCAAGCTCCATTTTATTTGGAGCATAATTTTTCATAAATCTTTCACCTTTGTTATTTATAAGATATCCACCTTCTCCTCTTGCTCCTTCTGTAACAAGGATTCCTGTTGATCTTAATCCTGTAGGATGAAACTGAACAAATTCTATATCTTTTATTGGAATTCCAGCTCTATAAGCTATTGCAATACCATCACCTGTAGAGCCAATTGCATTTGAGTTTCTTACCCAGTAAACTCTTGCATATCCACCTGTTGCAAATATTATAGCTTTAGCTTTTATTACATGAACTTCTCCATTTCTTATATCTATAGCAATAACACCTTTTGCTTCATTATTGTCAATTAAAAGCTCTTTAACATACCATTCGTTTAAAAACTCAACACCATTTTTTAAACATTGCTCATACATTGTGTGAAGCATAACGTGTCCAGTTTTATCTGCTGCATAACATGTTCTTGGGAAACCTGCACCACCAAAAGGTCTTTGAGCTATTCTTCCGTCTGGAAGTCTTGAAAAAGGAACTCCCATATGCTCAAGTTCATATATTCTTTTTGGTGCTTCTTCACACATAAATTCTATTGCATCTTGATCTCCAAGATAGTCTGAACCTTTAACTGTATCAAATGCGTGAACTTCTGGACTGTCAGATGGATCAACATTCGCTAATGCAGCATTTATTCCACCTTGTGCTGCACCTGTATGGGATCTAGTAGGATAAACTTTTGTTATTACTCCAACTTTTACATTTTTGTTTTTATTTGCTTCTAAAGCAGCCATTAAACCACCACCACCAGCTCCAACAATTAAAACATCATAACTTAACATTAGATATCCTCCTATTTGATTCAAGCATTTTTTTATTATAAAACATATTTTTATATATTTTCTAACCTTTTTATACCTTTATCTCCAATATCTTTTCTATAATGAGCTCCTTTAAAATGTATTTTTTCTACTGCCTTATAAACCTTTTCTTTAGCTTTTTTTAATGTTTCTGCTACTGCAGTAACTGTTAAAACTCTACCACCATTTGTTACTAATTTGCCATCTTTTATATCTGTTCCTGAATGGAAAACAACTATATCTGGATCTTTTTCTGCCTCTTCTATGCCTGTTATCTCAAATCCTTTTTCATACTTTCCTGGATATCCTTTTGATGCCATTACAACACCAATAGAGTATTTATTACTCCATTTTGGTTTTACCTTGTCAATATTTCCATCTAATATATCAAGAATATGTTGAACTAAATCTGATTCTAATCTTCTCATTATAGGTTGAGTTTCAGGATCACCCATTCTTACATTGAATTCTAAAACATTTATTCCTTTACTTCCTATCATAAGACCTGCATATAAAAATCCGCAAAGTTCCCTACCTTCTTTTTTCATACCTTTTAAAGTAGGATACATAATCTTTTCAAGAATCTCTTGTTCAATCTTTTCATCTACTATAGGTGCTGGTGAATATGCTCCCATTCCACCAGTATTTGGACCTTTATCTCCATCAAAAACTCTTTTATGATCTTGAGAAGTTGCCATAGGAACAAGTTTTTCGCCTTTTACCATAGCAATATAAGATGCTTCTTCACCGTCTAAAAACTCTTCTATAACTATTCTTTTTGAGGCTTCTCCAAATTTTCCTCTAAACATATCTTTTATAGTTTGGATAGCTTCATCTAAGGTATTAGCTATTATTACTCCTTTTCCTGCTGCAAGACCATCAGCTTTTATTACTATTGGCATTTGCTGTTTTTTTACAAAATCTATAGCATCTTTTTCATTGTCAAAAGTTTCATAAAAGGCAGTAGGTATCCCATACTTTTTCATAAAGTTTTTTGCAAATACTTTGGAAGCTTCAAGAATTGCAGAAGATTTTCTATGTCCAAATATTTTTAAATTTTCTTCCTCAAATACATCAACTATACCTTCTGAAAGAGGTTGTTCTGGCCCAACGACTGTTAAATCTATTTTTTCTTCTTTAGCAAATTTTACTAAAGCTGGTATATCTGTCGGAGATATATCTACTTTTTCTGCTATCTGCCATATACCTGCATTTCCTCTTGCAACATATAATCTATCTACAACTGGACTTTGTTTTATCTTCCAAGCTAATGCATGTTCTCTACCACCATTACCTACAACTAGAACTTTCATTTATATTTCTCCTTTTTCTTCAGGAATTATTAAATAATTATAATCTTCCCTTTCTCTTATTATATTAAACTTATCTTTTTCAACTAATACTTCAGCAGCTCTTGGTCTTACATTATAATTAGAAGACATGGAAGATCCATATGCCCCTGCACTCATTACAGCTAAATAATCACCTCTTTGTAAATCGTCTATTTCTCTATCAAGAGCAAAAAAATCTCCTGTTTCACATATAGGTCCTACAATATCAGCAACTACTTTTTTATCTTTTTTATTGACTGGTAATATATGATGATAGGCATTATACATGGCAGGCCTTAAAAGATCATTCATTCCACTATCAACAATTATAAAATGCTTATCTTTTTTATTTTTTGTAAAAATAACTTGAGATACTAATGCTCCCGCTTCTCCAATTAAAGATCTTCCCGGTTCTATTATTAGTTTTAATCCTGTCTGTTTTACGATTGGAATTACAATATCTGCAAGTTCTTTTGGATGAGGAGGTTTATCTTCAGGCTTATATTTAATACCTAAGCCACCTCCTATATCAAAATATTGTAGTTCTATTCCTTCCTTTTTTAGATCAAATACTAATTCTGCTACTTTTTCAACTGCTTCTTTATAAGGAGATATATCCATTATCTGAGAACCAATATGACAATGAACTCCTACAATCTCTAAATTTTCTAGCTTTGAGGCATATCTGTATGCATCTAAAGCTTCATTTATATCTATTCCAAATTTACTTGCCCTTAATCCTGTTGATATATAAGGATGAGTTTTAGGATTAACATCTGGATTTACTCTTATAGATATTCTTGCTTTCTTTTTTCTATCTTTTGCTATTTTATCAATTACTTCTAACTCTTGAAAGCTTTCAACATTAAAAGCTAAAATCTCTTCTCTTACAGCATAAGAAAGTTCAAAATCTGTTTTTCCAACTCCTGCATATACTATTTTATTTGGAGGAATTCCTGCTTCTCTTGCTTTAAATAACTCTCCTCCAGAAACAATATCTACTCCAATATCATTTTTTTCTATTATTTTGAGAATAGACAAATTAGAATTTGCTTTAACTGCATAACAGATTAAAGTTGGATAATCTTTAAAAGCTTCTTTATACTGATTAATTTTATCTTCTATAGCTGTTTTACTATAAACATAAAAAGGAGTACCTACTTTTTCGGCAATTTTTTCTAAAGGTACTTCTTCACAATAAAGTTTTCCATCTTTATATCTAAAATATTCGTTAAAATTTTCCATAAATTCCCTACCATAAAACAATTATTATAAAATTTCAGAAAAATTATTATATAATAAATTAAACCTAAAATTATTGAGAGAATTAAATTGGGACTTGAGTTAAAAGGTATTACTGTACCTGCTCTTTTAATAAAATTAGATAAAGAAAAAAGTTTTGAAGAAAATTTAAAAGAATTAGAAGAAAAGCTTTCTTCTGCTTTTTTTGAAAATTCTTATGCAGTAATAGATTATCAAGATTTAAACTTAACAAAAGAGCAAATTGATAAATTAGAAGATATTTTAAAAAAATATAATTCTAAAATACTTGGGTATAAGTTCCATAAAACAGAAAAAGATAATAATAGAAAAGAAATAAATAAAATAATTGAAAAAAAAGCTCTAAAAATAGTTAATAAAACAGTAAGAAGTGGACAAAGAATAGAATATGATGGAGATATTCTCATACTTGGAGATGTAAATCCTGATGCTTATATAATAGCTTCAGGTAATGTTATAGTTATGGGTAAACTAAGAGGTATAGTTCATGCAGGAGCAAATGGAGATGAAACTGCTATTGTTCTTGCTTTAAAGCTTATGCCACAGCAACTTAGAATAGCAAGCTTTTTTTCTCGCTCTCCAGATGTTATAGAAGAACCTGAGTATCCCGAAAAAGCATATATAGAAGATAATCAGATATATATTGAAAAAATATAATGAGGTAATTAAAAATGGCACGAGTTATAGTTGTAACTTCAGGTAAAGGCGGAGTAGGAAAAACAACAATAACAGCAAATATAGCAACTGCTCTAGCCAGACTTGGTAAAAAGGTTCTTACAATAGACGCAGATATAGGTCTTAGAAATCTTGATATGATTTTAGGTCTTGAAAATAGAATTGTTTATGACATAGTAGATGTTGTTGAAGGAAGAGTTCCTCCAGAAAAAGCCTTTGTTAAAGATAAAAGAGGACTTTCTCTTTATCTACTTCCTGCGGCTCAAACAAAAGATAAAGATGCAGTAAAACCAGATCAAATGGTAGATATAGTTGAAACTGTAAAAGAAAAATTTGATTATATTTTTATAGATTCTCCTGCAGGAATTGAAGGTGGCTTTAAAACTGCAGCAGCTCCTGCAGAGGAAGCTTTAATAGTAACAAATCCAGAAGTATCCTCTGTAAGAGATGCAGATAGAATAATAGGTTTATTAGAATCTATGGAAAAACAAAAAATGAATCTTGTTATTAATAGAATAAAACTCCATCAAGTCAAAAAAGGAGAAATGTTATCAGTTGAAGATATAGAAGAAATACTTCAAATACCAAAAATAGGTATAATTCCTGATGAAGAAAAAATGGTTGATTTTACAAATAAAGGCGAGCCAATAGTACTTGAAGAAGGTTATAAAGCTGGACAAGCTTTAAGAAATGTTGCTAGAAGACTAGAAGGTGAGAATATACCATTTAATGAATTAGAAGAAAAAAAAGGTATTCTTGGCTGGCTTTTGGGGAGGTAGCTAAATATGGGTTTGTTTGATTTTTTTACTAAAAAAAATACTTCTTCAGAAGTTGCAAAAAAAAGACTTCAGATGGTTTTAGAATATGAGAGAAAAGGTCTACCTCCTAATTTTGCCAGTATTTTACAAGAGGATTTGAAAGGATTATTTAAAAAATATCCTCAATTTGATTCTAATAATGTGGAAGTTGAGCTAAAAGAAGAAAATGGTAAAGATCAACTTTGGATAAGTATTCCATTTAAAGGATAGTATATGGAGAGAATAATAATAGCAGTTCCAAAAGGAAGATTATTTGGACAGACAATAGAAATTTTAAAAAAAGCAGATATTCTTAAAGAAGAAGTAAAACCGGAAAGTAGAAAACTTACAGTCGAATCAGAAGATTTCATTTTTTTACTTGTAAGAGCTAAGGATGTTCCTACTTATGTTGAGTATGGAGTTGCAGATATTGGGGTTGCAGGGGATGATGTTTTACTTGAGAAAAATCCAGATGTTTATATTCCTACGGATTTAAAAATAGGAGCTTGTAGAATTGTTGTGGCAGGGCTTCCAGAAAGTAAAGAAAAATATAGTCATAATTTAACAGAAATAAAAGTTGCTACTAAGTATCCAAAAATTGCAGAAAATTTCTTTAAAGAAAAAGGGATAAATGCTTCTATTATAGAGCTTTATGGCTCAGTAGAACTTGCACCAATTCTTGGACTTACAGATTATATTGTAGATATTGTAGAAACAGGAACAACATTAAGAGAAAATGGCCTTGTTGTAATTGATGATATTAGACCATCTTCTGCAAAACTTATAATAAATAGGGCAAGTTATAAAACTAATAATGAAAAAATATCTGAGTTTATAAATAAACTTGAGAAGGTATTATAAATGAGGCTAAAAGCTGTAATTCTTGCAGCAGGAAAAGGAACCAGATTTAAGTCAGAAAAACCAAAAGTTTTACATAAAATACTTGGAAAACCTATGATTTTTTATGTTAAATCAGCAGTAGAATGGGTAAATCCAGAAGAAATTATTTTTATAGTTGGACATAAAAAAGATGAAGTTATAAAAGAGATAAACTGTGATTCTTGTAAATTTGTAGAACAAAAACATCAGCTTGGGACAGGACATGCAGTAATTCAAGCAATAAAGTATTTTAAAGATTTTGATGGATATATACTTATAATAAATGGAGATACGCCTTTAATAAAAGGAGAGACTTTAAAAGAGGCAATAAACTATCTACAAGCTCTTATAAATTACGAAGGAAGAAATATAAAAGATAAAAATTATCAAAATAAAGAGATTGCTGGACTAATATTAACTGCTACTGTAGAAAATCCATATGGATATGGAAGAATAGTAAAAGAAAAAGCTGGAGTTGTAGAAAAAATAGTTGAAGAAAAAGATGCATCATTTACAGAAAAACAGATAAAGGAAGTAAATTCAGGGATATATATAGTTTATGCACCATATTTAAAAGAAGCTTTAGAAAAACTAAATAACAATAATGCTCAAAAAGAGTACTATTTAACTGATATTGTTAAAATTTTAAAAGAAGAAGATAAAAAGTTTTATACTTTCAATGTTGGAGATCCAACTCAGATATTAGGAGTAAATGATAGATGGCAACTTTCTCAGGCAGAAAATATACTAAAAAATCAGTTTATCTATTTTTGGGCTTTAAATGGTACTACCTTTCATAATCCTGAAACTATTTATATAGAGTTTGATGCTACTTTTGGAAAAGATATAGAGATTTTTCAAGGCTGTTCTATAAAAGGAAATACAGAAATAGATGATGGAACTATTATTTATGAAAACTGTGTAATAAAAAACTGCAAAATAGGAAAAAATGTAAAGATCTATCCAAATACAGTAATTGAAGATAGCATAATAGAAGATAATGCAGAAATAGGACCTTTTGCAAGAATTAGAAATAATACAGTTATAGGAAAAAATGTATCTATTGGAAATTTTGTAGAGATTAAAAACTCTACGGTTGGAGAAAACACTACAGCAAAACATTTAACATATCTTGGAGATGCAGAAATAGGAAAAAATGTAAATATTGGAGCTGGAACAATAACCTGTAATTATGATGGAGTAAAAAAACATAAAACAGTTATAAAAGATAACGCATTTATAGGAAGTGATACAATGCTTGTTGCACCAATTATTATTGGAGAAAATGCTTATACCGGTTCAGGTTCAGTAATTACTAAAGATGTTCCTGATAATGCTTTAGCAGTAGAAAGAACACCGCTTAAAATAATAGAAAATTACTCAAAGAGGAAGAAAAATAAAGATGAACAATCTTGTTAAATATTTATTAATACTAATAGTTGGAATAAATTTTGTATCATATGCAAAAGATAATATAAAGCTTTATGACAAAATAGTAATAATAGTTAACAATAGGCCTGTATTAAAATCAGAAATAGACCTTGCAAAAAAATGGTATAACTTAAAAGATGATAAAGAAGCTGCTAAAAAATTAATAGACAGTATTCTTTTATATCAAGAAGCAAAAAAACATCATATACAAGTTTATCCTCAAGAAGTTGATTCAGCTATTTTAAGAATAGCAAAGTTAAACGGTATAAATTCCATAGATAATTTTAAAAAATTTTTAGAAAAAGAAGATATAGCTTACAATGAATTTTATGATCTTGTTAAAAGAGAAATAACAATTCAAAAATATATTCAGTTTGTTATAAAACCAAAAATTTTAGAAAATATAAAAGAAGCAAATGAGGAAACATATAGAAAAGTAAGAATAATATATTTAAGTAAAAAAGATAAAGATTTTGAAGAAAAATATCAGTTTTTAAAGAAAAAACTAACCGTTGCTAATTTTTCAGATTTAGCAAAAAAATACTCAGATGATCCTATAACCAAAAAAGATGGAGGACTTCTTGGATTTGTTAAAAAAGGAGAACTATTAAAACAGCTTGATGAAAAAGTTTGGAGTATAAAGCCAAAACAGATAGCAGAAGTTAACACAAAAGATGGAATTTATTTTGTATTAGTTGAAAAAGAAGAGAAAAAATTTGTTCCAAAAGATGTAGATATAGACAAGATAAAACAAAAGCTAAATGAAGAACTGAAACTACAATTAAAAAAATTAAAAGAAAAAGCTGTTATACAATATTTAGATAAATCCTTAAAAGGTTAGACTAATGGAGGAAATAAAAAAATTAATAAAGAAAATTACAGAGTTTAAAGATTTAGAAGAGGAAGAGGTTAGATTTTTATTCAATAGCTTAATGGAAGGAAGGTTAACTGATGCTCAGATAGGGGCTGTTCTTACTGGCTTAAAAATGAAAGGAGAAACAATTAAGGAAATTACTGAAGCTGCTAAGGTTATGAGGGAAAAAGCTGTAAAAGTTCCAGTAAAAGATAAATCAAAGCTTATAGATACATGTGGTACAGGTGGAGACAAAGTTGATACTTTTAATGTTTCAACAATTACTGCATTTGTTATAGCTGGAGCAGGTGCAAAAGTAGCTAAACATGGAAATCGTTCAGTTTCTTCAAAATGTGGAAGTGCAGACATAATGCAAGCCTTAGGTGTAAACATAGAAATGACACCTAAAATAGCAGCAAAAGCTATAGAAGAGATAGGACTTGCATTTTTATTTGCACCAATTTATCATCCTGCAATGAAAAATGTAATAAAACAAAGAAGAGAGCTTGGAATTAGAACTATTTTTAATATTCTTGGACCTTTATCAAATCCTGCAGGAGCTAAATATCAATTAATGGGTGTTTATGATGAAAATCTTGTAGAGCCTCTTTCAAAAGTTTTAAGACTACTTGGAATTGAAAAAGGATATGTTGTATATGGTAAAGAAGGATTAGATGAGGTTTCTATCACTTCAGAAACTGTAGTTGGTGAGATAAATGGAGATGAAATTTCAATTTATACAGTAAAACCTGAAGATTTTGGTTTAAAAAGAGCTTCTTTATCAGATATAGAAGGTGGAGATATAGATTGTAATTTACAGATAGCCCTTGATATTTTAGAAGGAAAAGATAACTCTCCAAAAACAGATTTTGTAGCTATAAATTCAGCATTTGCTTTATCTGCTGTAGGTATTGTAGATAATATAAAAGAAGGTGTTCAGCTTGCTAAGGAAACTATTTATACAAAGAAAGCATATGAAGTTTTAGAAAAATTAAGAAATTTCAATAAAGGAGAGGAAAGCTAAATGGAGTGTAAACCTTTAAAAAATAAGCTTGCATTTATAACTGGTGCAAGTAGAGGAATAGGTAGAGCAATAGCTTTAAAGCTTGCTGATATGGGTGCAGATGTAATAATAAATTATTACAAAAATAAAGAAAAAGCAGAAGAAGTAGTAAAACTAATAGAAGAAAAAGGGAGTAAAGGATATACATTACAAGGTGATTTTGGAAAAAAAGAAGATATAGATAAGGCTTTTAACTGGATAAAAGAAGAATTTGGATATCTTGATATTTTTGTTAGTAATGCAGTTGCATCAGGTAGAGAAGTTGTTGGTGGTTTTGCTCCATTTTTAAGACTTAAAGAAAGAGGTACTAAAAGAATTTATGATATTACAGTTTTTGGTTTTATCTGGTCTGTCCAAAAAGCAGTTCCTTTAATGGAAGGAAGAGAAGGAAAGATAATAGCAATTTCTTCAACAGGTACAAAAGATTATATGCCAAACTATGCTATTCATGGCTCTGCAAAATCAGCTCTTGAAGCATTGGTTAGATATGCAGCAGTAGAATTTGGAGAAAAAGGCATAAATGTAAATACAGTTTCTGGAGGTCCAATAGATACAGAAGCTATTCAGCTTTTCCCTAATTACGAAGAGGTAAAAGAAGGAACAATAAAATTAACTCCCCTTGGAAGAATGGGTTTACCTGAAGATATAGCAGGAGTTGTGGGATTTTTATGTACAGATGATGCTAAATGGATTCAAGGTCAAACAATAGTTGTAGATGGTGGTTTATCTCTTGTAAGGGGTCGTTAGTTTTCTAAAGACCCTTTTTTTATCATTTGAGTTATATGTCCAATAGTCATAGAAATATTATTTATATTTTCTTTTAAATCTTTGCTAATATACTTAGAAGATTTTGGATTATCTATGAACATTTCTATTTGGATTAAATTTTGTCCTATCATGTCTAGTATATTTTCACCTTTAATATCAAACTCTTCTAAGAATACAGGTATTTTTTCTGCAACAGAAGGAAATGTAAAAAGTATCCAAGCTAAACTTTCAGAAGATAGTATAAATATATTTCTAAGTCTTTCTGTATCTTCTATTTCATCAAGATATTTTATTAACTGACTTGTTTTCTTTAAACCAGTAGAAAATTTATCTAATATTTCTAAACTTTCTTTATATGTTGGAATATGATTTTCCAGTACATAACTATTTATTTTTGTTTTATTTGAAAATAAAAAATATTCTAAATCACCTATTAGAAAGTCTATATAAATTTCACTCTTTTTCATAATTTACATATTTATTAATTAGTTTTCTTAATTTTAACATAGTTTTTGTATGAATTTGAGAGACTCTTGATTCTGTAATACCTAAAATTTCTCCTATTTCTTTCATAGATAATTCTTCATAATAATAAAGTGTTATTATCAATCTTTCTCTTTCTTCTAATTTTGAAATAGCATTAGCTAATATTTCTTTTAATTCTTTTTCTTCAATATATTTATCTGGAGTATCATCGTTTATTGATATAACTTGCCAAAGTTTTGTATCATTATCTTCATCATTACTAACGTTAGTTTCAATTGAAATTAATCCTGAATTTGAAACTTTTTCTGCATATTTCATATACTCTTCTACAGACATTCCAAGATATTCAGCTATCTCTTCTGTTGTTGCTTCTCTTCCAAATTTTTGTTCTAGATGCAGTATGGCAGACTCAATTTCTCTTGACATTTTTCTTATATTTCTTGGTATAAAATCAAGTTTTCTTAAAGAGTCTATAATATTACCTCTAATTCTTATTTCTGCATATGTTGCTAGTTTTACTCCTTTTGATTCATCATATTTCTCTAAAGCATCTATTAATCCAAGTACTCCTGCTTGAAATAAATCTTCTTCTGTAACAATAGGTGGAAGATTTTCTTTTTTTAAAGAATTTACTATATACTTTATCTTTGGTATAAATTCCTCAATAATTCTATTTCTATCCTTAGTTAACATACCCATTTTTAACCCTCCTTAATCTTAATCCAGCTATTAAAAACTCTTTTCCAGAAATTAGTTTCTGGAGATTTCTTTTTACCACTTATTAAAAAGTTTGCAAAATTATGTATATCTTTAGAATATTTTGAGTTTTTGTCTTCTTTAAAAAGTATATTTCTATCTCTTATAGATTTAGTTAATTTCTCATCATTTCTTAAATAACCATAAAACTCTATCTCTTTTCCTGTAAATCTCTTTAAAATGGAATTCATTCCTTTATAAATCTTTTCTCCTTCTTCAGCAGAAGATACCATATTTACAATAAGTCCTAATTCTAAACTTTCTGGTTTATGCTTAGAAATAATTCTTGAAACTGCATAAGCATCGGCTATAGCAGTAGGATCAGGTGTTGTAATTACTGCAGTTTTATCTGCTGCAAGACAAAAATTAATAACGATTTCATCAACACCTGCAGATGTATCAATTAGCATAAAATCAAAATCATAATAAATATCTTTTAATGAATTTATGAGAAATAGCTGTTGTTCTTTTGTTAGATTGGCAAGTTCTTCAACTCCAGAAGTAGCAGGGATAAATTTTATTCCATATCTTGAAGTATATATTATCTCATTTATTGATTTTTCTCCGGTAAGTAAATGTCCTAAGTTATAAGGTGGTTTTTCATCTAAAAGAATATCTATATTTGCAAGAGCTAAATCTGCATCTAATATAAGAACTCTTTTACCAAGAGTTTGAAGACAGTATGCCAGATTTACTGTAAAACTTGTTTTTCCTACTCCTCCTTTTCCAGAGGTTATAGTTAAAACCTGAAAATCATTGTTTTCTTCTTTAATAAGCTTTCTTAAATCAAAAGCTTGATCTTTCATAGCTTAACAGCCTCAAGTTTTTCAAAAATTTCTTTAAATTCAAAAATATCTGTTGGTACATTTAAACCATTAGTTATGTAACTAACTTTATAAGGAATGTTTGAAAGAGTTATAAATAGTTCCTCTTCAGTTGATAATTCATCAAATTTTGTTAATATTACATGAGATATATTAAATTTTGCAAAGTATTCTAATTCTTTTTTTATGATGCTTTCTTTTTTATCTAAGGAAATAGTTAATATATTTTCACTATTGTTAGTATAAGCTACGTAATTTACAAACTTTTCTATATCTTTAAGTTCTTTTAAATTTCCGGGGGTATCAAAAATAATATGATCATAATCTTCAAAGCTATCTTTATAAGAGATTATATCTTTTTCATTTTTAATTGGAAAAAATGGTATCTGCATAATTTCAGCAAATTTTTTCAAGCTATCAAATCCACTTATTTTAAAGAAATCAAAAGATGCAATAGCTATTTTTTTATTCCTTGAAAATTTTAAAATAGATGCTAATTTTGCTATTGTTGTTGTTTTACCAGTTGCAATTCCACCAAGAACAGTAATAAATTTTTTGGCTAAGCTATTTTCTTCTACCTTTGAGTTTAATAGTTCTTTGTCGTTAGAATTTATATAATTTGAAAAATTTGCATATATATAATCAGATATAAACTCTTTTTTCTTCAAATCTAATGGTTTTAGTTTTATTAAGAAATTTAATAAACTTTCTAATCCTTCAAAATCTTTTTCTGTTTTAAAATTAGCTTCTATAGGATTTTTAAATTTATCATCTGAAAAATCTTTTTTGTTTGGTGATGCAGCAATTATTTCAAGTTTATCTTCTGATTGTGAGATATTAATTATTATCGCATTTTCACCTAATTCGTCATTTATTTTTTTCCAGCCTTCTTGTATGCTTTCTACAATAAATTTTTTCATATACATCTTTCACCCCCTTTTAACATCTGCATGTATACTATAAGCAATATTTATGCCAAATATAATCTTATATATTTTACTTTGCATTAAAAGTTATTTAAAACGAAAAGATGCAAACTTTTTACTGCACTAATCTGTATAAATTATTACAATAGCTGTAGAGAACTTATTTTCATGGGCTATTGATAAGCTTATTTTATAAGCTTTAGAAGGATTTTCTTTAAGGTGCAGTAAAATTTCTGCAGGCTGTCCTTGTTTCCCAATAATTTCTATCTGATTAAAGTATAGAATTTTTTTAAATGCTTGATAATATGCTTTTATACCTGCTTCTTTAGCAGCAAATCTTGCTGAAAAGCAAGGAATACTATTTTTACAGTATTTTATCTCATTTTCTGTATAAATTCTTTTTAAAAACCTATCTCCAAACTTTTCAATAGCTTTTTTTATTCTTTCATTTTCTACTATATCTATTCCAGTATATATTTGCATTTTAAAGCTCTTTTAAAATTTCATTTGCTATATTTTCAGGATTTTTACTATCTACATTTATGCTAATATCTGCTTTAGAATATAATTTTTTTCTATTTTCATAAAGTTTTTTTATATTTTCTATAGGCTGGTTTAGTAAAGGCCTATTTGTATCACCTTCACATCTTTTAAAAACTTCTTCTAAGGAAACATTAAGCCATATTACTCTACCTGAGTTTTTCATAATTTTTAGGTTTCCCTCATCTGCCCCAACACCTCCACCTGTTGCAATAACTAATCTATCTTTTTTTGCAAACTCTTTTAAAATATTCTTTTCTAAATTTCTAAAATATTTCTCTCCTTTTTCTTTAAAGATTTCAGGAATTGTTTTATTTTCTCTTCTTTCTATCTCTTCATCTAAATCTATAAACTGCATATTTAGTTTTTCTGCCAAAATCTTTCCAACTGTAGATTTACCACTGCCCATAAATCCTATTAAATATATATTCATTTTTCCATTCCTACTAATAGTTGTAAATCAAATATTTTTAAGTCAATCTGGTAAATTATATTAAGATATTGTAAGAAAACATCATTATAATTTTTTTCTGCTTCAAGAACATCTACAATATTTGTAAGTTTATATTTATATCTTTCTGTAGCAAGCTTTAAAGCTTCAGCGGATGCTTTTATATTTTCTTCATATGCTTTTGCTTGGATAGTTAAAGATTTTATATCTTCTAAAGTTGTTTCATACTGCTTTTTTAGATCATTTAAAGTGTTTTTGTAATTTAGTTTTTCTTTTATCTTTTCAGACTCTTTTTGAAGAACTTGGCTTTTTTGCTTAAATCCATCAAATATTGTCCAGTTTGCTGAAACTGTTAAAACATAGCCTTTTTTCCATGTTTCTTTTAAAGATGGAAATTCTTTTGTCCTATATGTTTCATATTTTAGATTTAAGTTAACTGTTGGAAAGTTTGATGATGCATAAAAATTTTTTTCTCTTTCTTTTATTTTTATATTTTCTGTAATAATTTTAAGCTGGGTATTGTTTTTTAGGTTATCTTTAGAAGGTATTTCATAAGATATTATCTTAAGGTTTCCTTCTGGATAAACTATTTTATCTAAGAATAAAAATCTTTTTAATTCTATTAAAGCCTTTGTATAATCTGCTTTTGCTTTTTCTACATCTGCTTTAGCAAGCTGATACTGGGCTTTAACCCTATAAAGATTGTATTTATTTGTAAGTCCTACTTTAAACTGATTTTTTATAAATTTATAATTTTCTTCCCAGTATTTTAATGAATCTTCTTTCTTTTTTAAGACTGCTTTATAATAAAGAGCTTTTATATAAAGTTTTTTAGCTGTGTCTATTATTTTAACTTGGGTATCCTTTTTTATTAAATTTTGAAGTTTTATATTTTCTTTTGCTACATTTAAACTTTCAAAAACAGTTTTATCAAATAATTTTTGAGATATTCCTATAGATGCTGAGTATCTATTTTTGAGGGATAATCCTGTAATATAGTTTGGATCATATTTTTGAAAGGTTCCTGTTATTTGTATAGTTGGATATAAATTACTTTTAACTTCTTTTATTTTTTGATAAACCTTCATTAAATCTGCTTCATTCATTTTTATTTGTAAACTATTTTTTTTAGCAATTTCTATTACCTGATTTAATGTAATTGCAAAAGAGGTTGTGGATATAAAAAGAACTAAAATTATTAACTTTCTCATTTAGTTTCCTCAATCTTAACTTTTACTCTTTCTTGAATACCAAAAGGTGCTTCTAAAATAACCTTATCTCCTGATTTTAAATCTCCTGTAGCTATTAGCTTACTTCCTTTTTTACCTACTATTTCTATATCTACTTTTTTAGCTTTTCCATTTTGTATTATCAGTACATAAGCTCCATTTTCTTCAAAATGAACTGCTTTTTCTGGAATCAAGAATCCTTCAATATCTTTTTCTTTTATTTTTACTTTTCCATATAAACCTTCTTTTAATAATGGATTTTGTTTTATATCTGCTTTTACTTTAATCATATTTTCATTATTAAATGAAAATGATATATAGCTAATTTTTCCTTCAAAGCTATCTATTGATGGGATATTAACTTTTACCTTATCTCTTAATCTAATTATTTTTACAAATCTTTGAGGAAGATAAAACACTACTTTTAAGCTTTTTGGATCAACAATGTAAAATATATTAGTTGATTGATTAACTATATCTCCTTCATTTACAAATTTTTTATCTAAAATTCCATTAAAGGGTGCTCTTAAATCTGTTTCTTTAAGATTTTTTTCTAATTTTTTTAACTGCTCTTGAGCTGATTTTAAATCTTCTAATGAAGTTTCTAAATTTCTTTTAGCAAGTAAGAATTGGTCTTCACTTATTAATTGTTTTTCATATAAAAATTTGTTCTTTTTGTAAACTGAAAGATTGTATTTATAAATTTCTTCAAGCTTTTTAACTTGATGTAGCTGCTGATTATACTGGAAATTGTATTCATCTTTTTCTATTTTTGCTAAAATCTGCCCTTTTTTTACTTTATCTCCTTCATTAACGTATATTTTTGTTATTCTTCCACTTACTAAAGGCTTTAAATTTACATATCTATCTGCTTTCAAAACTGCATTTGTTTCATAGTATATTGGTATTTTTTCTTTTTTCAGTGTAATTACATTAACTAAAGCTTCTTTTGCATAAGAAATAGAAATTAAAAAAAGCAACATATAAAATATTCTCAAATTACAATCTCCATTGACTAAAAAGTTTATTCTAAATTATTCTACAATAATAATGTAAATCTATTTCAAGGAGATAAAATGTATAAATTTTTTATAAATAGGCCAATTACAACATGGATGTTTACCCTTGCTTTTATATTATTTGGTCTTTATGGTTTTAAAAATATTCCTGTTGATAGATTCCCAGATGTTGATTTTCCATTTGTGGTAATAACAACAACTTATGAAGGAGCATCTCCTGAAGTTGTTGATTCAAGCATTACAAAGCCTATAGAAGATCAACTTTCTAAAATAAGTGGTATAGAAGCAATAAATTCTCAAAGTTTTGCAGGCGTTTCAAGAATAACGGTTATATTTAATATAGATAAAGATTTAAATTCTGCAGTAGAAGATGTTAGAGATGCAATAAATAGAGTTTCCAAAATTTTACCTGAAGATGCAGATACTCCAATAGTTCAAAAGATAAATACATCTGTAGCTCCTATAATGGCTATTTTATTACATGGTAAAAATGTAGATTATGAAAAGCTTTCTTATTATGCTGATAAAGTTGTAAAAAGAGAGTTTGAAAGGATAAATGGCGTAGGTGGTGTTGCTCTTGGAGGTTTCCAAGATCTTGTAATGTGGGTAAGGCTTAACCCTGAAAAAATGGAAAGTTATAAAATCACTCCTCAAGATGTAATTACTGCATTAAGAAGAAATAATCTTGATATTCCTGCGGGAAGAATTGATTCAAAAGATAAAGAGTATGTAGTAAGAATCTTAGGAAAGATAAAAGATGAAGAAGATTTAAATAATCTAATAATTAAAGGAAATATAAAATTAAAAGATATAGGCTATGCAAAATTTGATTTTGATGAAGTTAGAAGTATAGTTCGTTTTAAATCTGCAAATTCTAAAAAATCAGATAGGGCAATAGCTTTAATTATTTATAAACAAACAAAAACAAATACTGTAAATGTTGCAGATAGAGTAAAAGAAAAAATTAAAGAACTTAATAAGAAACTTCCAGATGGAATAAGATTAGATATTAATTATGATTCTTCTGAATTTGTTAAAAAAAGTGTTAAAGATGCTATCCATGAAATAATTGTAGGAGCTATTCTTACTGCTATTACTATATTTTTATTCTTAGGTAGTTTAAGAATGACTTTTATTCCATTTATGGCTATACCTGTTTCATTAATTGGTACAGTCTTTTTAATGTATTTATTTGGATACTCTTTAAATACAATATCTTTAATGGCTATGGCTGTTGCAGTTGGCCTTGTAATTGATGATGCTATTGTTGTTATGGAAAGTATTTTTAGAAGAAAAGAAGAAGGCCTTGATTCTAAGGAAGCAGCAATTGTTGGTACAAGGGTTGTAATATTTGCCATCTTAGCATCTACTGCTTCTTTAATTGCTATTTTTATTCCAGTTTTATTTATGAAAAGTGTTATAGGTAAGTTTTTTTCAAATTTTGCATTTGTTTTAATTACTGCAATAGCAATTTCCTATATTATTTCTTTAAGTTTTACTCCTTCTGTTTCAAGATATTTAGTTAAAGTAGGAAAAGAAAATATTTTTAGAAGAATTTACTCTAAGTTTGAAAATATATTTGATATAACCTTAAGATGGAGTTTAAATCATAAATTAATAGTTATTTTTATTGCATTTATTACCATTATTGGAGGTTTTAGTTTAAATAAATATGTAAAGAAAGAGTTTTTTCCAATTGTAGATGAAGGAAGATTTATTGTTAGATTTGAAACACCAACAGGTTCTTCTTTTGAGTTTACTAATCAAAAAGCTAAGGAAATAGAAAAAATCTTACAGAATAATCCTTATATTCTTAGATATGGACTTGCTTTTGGTGAAGGAATAGTTGGAAGGCCTGAAGTAAATGGAGGAATGTTTTTTATTACTTTAGTAGATAGAGAAAAAAGACCTCATCAAAAAATAGTTATGAAGCAATTAAGAGAGCAGTTTTCTAAACTAAAAGATATAAAAGCTATAGTTGATTTACCAGGGGCAGTTGGAGCACATTTAGGAAGGTCTGCAGATATTATGTATATAATAAAAGGTCCTGACTTGAAACAGCTTGCTAATATATCTTCTAAAATAATAGATAAATTACAAAATATGAAAGGATATGTAGATGTAGATACAGATATTAGAATTACAAAACCAGAAATTGAAGTTTTAATAGATAGAGATAAAGCCATAAAAGATGGAGTTTCTATTAAAGATATTTCTGATGCTATACAAATAATGTTTTCAAAATATGTAGCAGGAAGTTATGAAAAAGGTTCAGAAAGTTATGATTTGGCTGTGAAAATATATAAAAAATATCTAAACAAATTTGATGCGTTAGAACATATTTATATAAGAACAAAAACTGGAGAGCTTGTTCCAGTTGATAATTATATAAGGCTAAATTTAACTGCCGGATATAATGTAATTAATAGATACAATAAACAGTATGCAGTTACTATATATGCAAATCTTCAAGGAAAATCAACAGGTGAAGCAATAAAAGAAGTTGAAAAATTAATAAAAGAAAATCTACCTATTGGATATACTTATGAAGTAGGAGGACAAACAAAAGAGTTTAAAAAAGCATTTAGTTATCTGGGATTAGCTGTCATAATTGCAGTTATAGCTATTTATATGATTTTAGCATCTTTATTTGAAAGTCTTTTACATCCTTTTGCAGTTTTACTTATGGTTCCATTTTCAATATTTGGGATATTTGGATTTATAATCTTAACTAATACAAGCTTAAATGTAGCATCTTACTTTGGTATTATTCTTTTAGTTGGAATTATTACAAGGGACGCAGTTTTATTTATAGATAGAATTGTACAATTAAAAGAAAAATTACCTATAAGAGAAGCTATTTTACAAGCAAGAAAAGAAAGATTAAGGCCAATACTTATGACAACATTTACAATAATAGCATCTTTAATACCAGTAGCTTTTGGTTTAACAACCGGTTCAGAAATGAGACAACCTATAGCAATTGCAATTATAGGAGGGCTTATAACTGCTCTTCCTTTAAGCTTATATGTAATACCTATAATTTATGAAATTTTTGATAAAGTTGAAATGTTTATAAAAAGAAAGCTTATAAGATAGAAGTTTGATATAATTATTAAGATTTTTTAACAAATTAAGGAGAAAGGGTTGATAACTTTTCAAGAAATAATACAGACCCTACAAAATTTTTGGACAAAACAAGGATGTATTTTATGGCAACCGTATGATATAGAAACAGGTGCAGGGACAATGAACCCTGCAACATTTTTAAGGGTTTTAGGACCAGAACCTTGGAATGTAGCTTATGTTGAGCCATGTAGAAGGCCAAAAGATGGAAGATATGGTGAAAATCCAAATAGACTTCAACATTACTATCAGTTTCAAGTTATTTTAAAACCTGCTCCAGAAAATCCACAAGAGTTATATTTAAAAAGTCTTGAAGCTTTAGGGATAGACTTAACAGCCCATGATATAAGATTTGTTGAAGATGATTGGGAAAGTCCAACTCTTGGAGCTTGGGGGCTTGGTTGGGAAGTTTGGCTTGATGGAATGGAAATAACTCAATTTACATATTTCCAACAAACAGGTGGATTTGATTTAGAAGAAATAGCAGTAGAGATAACTTATGGACTTGAAAGAATAGCAATGTATTTACAAGGTGTTGATAGTGTCTATGACATTTTATGGTCTGAAGGATTAACATATGGTGATATATATAAAGAATCAGAAAGACAATGGTCAATATATAATTTTGAAGAAGCTGATATAGATATGCTTTTTAAAACTTTTGATATGTATGAGAAAGAAGGATTTAGACTTGCGGAAAAAAATCTTCCTATTCCTGCTTATGATTATACATTAAAGTGCTCTCATATATTTAATCTGCTAGATGCAAGAGGAGCTTTATCTGTAAATGAAAGAGCAAGATTTATAGCAAGGGTTAGAAATCTTGCAAAAGAGTGTGCAAAAAGATTTTTAGAGCAAAGAAAAGAACTTGGATATCCATTAATAAAAAAAGAAAAGGTAGGTAAATGAAGTATTTACTTGAGATAGGAACAGAAGAACTTCCTCCTAAAGCAATAAATATTGCAAGAGAATTTTTAAAAGAAAAATTAAATGAGATTTTTCTAAATTTTTTTGAGTATATCTCTCCAGAAAATATAGAAGAGTTTGCAACACCAAGAAGATTAGCATTTTTAATTAAAAATTTAAAAGAGAAAGAAGATTCAGAAAAACAAGTTTTAATAGGTCCACCTGCTAAGGTAGCAATAGATAATGAAGGTAAATTCACAAAAGCAGCATTAGCTTTTGCATCTAAAAATAATATTCCTATTGAAGATTTAAAAATAATAGAAAATGAAAAAGGAAAATACATAGGTGCAGAAATTATAAAAGAAGGAAAAAATATAAGAGAAGTTATAAAAAAAGAAATTCCTGAAATAATATCTAAAATACCATTTCCAAAAACAATGAAATGGGATAATTCTAATTTTAGATTTTCTCGACCTGTAAGATGGGTTGTTTCATTACTTGAAAAAGAAATAGTAGAGTTTGAAATTGGAAATATAAAAGCAGATAGATATACCTATCTTCATAGATTTATGACAAAGCCAGTAGGGAGAGGAGAGAAAAAGGAAATTCAAGAAGCAGGTGTTTATGAAGAAATAACTAAAATGGGATTTATAATTGGTAAATATGAAGAAAGAAAGAAAGCTATCCAAACTCAAGCAGAAGGATTTGCAAATAGTTTAGAAGCAACATGTATATTAGATGAAGAACTATTAGATGAAGTTGTAAATCTTACAGAATTTCCAGTTGGAATATTAGGAGATTTTTCGCCAGAATACTTAATACTTCCAAAAGAAGTAATAATTACTGTATGTAAATCACATCAAAGATATTTTAATTTTGAGAAAGATGGCAAATTAATACCAAAATTTTTAGCATTTTCTAATACTGCAGTTAAAGATAGAGATATTGTAAAAAAAGGATATGAAAAAGTATTAAAAGCAAGATTAGAAGATGCTTTATTCTTCTATGAAGAAGATTTAAAACATAATTTAGAAGAGTTTTATCCAAAACTTGAAGGTATACAGTTTCATCAAAAACTTGGTTCAGTTCTTGATAAAGTTAAAAGAAATGGAAATATAGCAACCTTAATAGCAAAGAATATAGATTTTAAAGAAACAAAAGATTTAGAAAGAGCAAATAAACTTTCAAAATGTGATCTCTTAACAGAGATGGTAAAAGAGTTTGATGAGCTTCAAGGCATAATGGGAATGCATTATGCCTTAAAACAAGGAGAAAAAGAGGAAATAGCTAAAGCTATATATGAGCATTATCTTCCTATATCATCAGAAGATGATTTACCACAAACAAATTTAGGAACAATTTTAGCTTTAGCAGATAAATTAGATACTGTAATTTCTTTTATTTCCATAGGGGAAAAACCAAAAGCAACTGCAGATCCATTTGCAGTTAGAAGAGCAGCAATAGGAATTGTAAGAATTTTAGTAGAAAAACAGATAGATATAAATTTAGAAACTTTACTTAATGAAATAGAAAAAGAAGCTAAGAAAAAGTATATTTTAGCCTTTGCAGGAATAAATAAAAATTGGGAAGTAGAGTTTGAGAAAAATATAAAACCTGAAATATTAGACTTTATTGTAGGAAGATTTATTGCATATATGAAAGATAAAGGATTTTCCACAGATATTATAAATGCAGTAGTTTCTACAGGAGATTTTAATTTATATAGAAATTACCTAAAAATTAAAGCTATACAAGAATTTAAAGAAAGTCCTGATTTTAACGAAGTAATGACTGTATTTAAAAGAGTTGGAAGAATAATTCCTGAAAATTTCCAAGAAAAATTTGACAAGTCATTTTTAGAGCAACAAGAAGAAAAAGATTTATATGAAAAATATGAAGAAATAAAAAATGAGTTTGAAGAGGAAATAAAACAAAAAGATTATAAAAACGCTTTAGCTACCTTATTAAAATTAAAACCTTATATAGATAAATTTTTTGATAATGTAATGGTAATGGTAAAAGATAGCCAGAAAAAAAATAATCGCTTATCTTTATTAAAGAAAATAGATAATATGTTTAAAAAAATAGCAGATTTTACAAAAATAACAACTTAGTTAAGATATATTAGGAGGATAGATTATGTCCAAAGAAAGATTATTAGTATGGTTTAATGAAGTTGGGATAGAAGATGTTGATTTAGTTGGAGGAAAAAATGCTTCTCTTGGGGAAATGATAAAAGGATTATCCCCTTTAGGTATTAAAATCCCTATGGGATTTGTAGTTACTGCTGCAGCTTACAGATACTTTATTGAGTATAACAATCTAAAAGAAAAGATTAAAGAGGCATTAAAAGGATTAGATGTAAATGATATAGAAGATTTAGCAAAAAGAGGATTAAAAGTTAGAGATATGATTAAAGGCGGGGAATTTCCAGAAGATCTTAGAAATGAAATTATCAAGTATTACCATGAACTTAGTAATATGTACAACCAACCTTATGTAGATGTTGCAGTTCGTTCTTCAGCAACTGCAGAAGATTTACCTGATGCATCTTTTGCAGGACAGCAAGAAACATACTTGAATATAAAAGGTGATGAATCTTTATTAATTGCAATTAAGAACTGTTTTGCATCATTATTTACAGATAGAGCAATATCTTATAGAGAAGCTTTTAAATTTGATCATTTTTCTATTGGTCTTGCAGTTGGGGTTCAAAAAATGGTTCGTTCTGATTTAGCTGCTGCTGGAGTTGCATTTTCCTTAGATACCGAAAGTGGATTTAAAGATGTTGTTTTAATTAATGGTTCTTATGGACTTGGAGAGATGGTTGTTCAAGGAGCAGTTACTCCAGACGAATTTTTGGTATTTAAACCAACCTTTAAAGAAGGTTATGAAGCTATAATTGAAAAAAAATTAGGTAGAAAAACTCACAAAATGGTTTATGGTACTACAGAAGAAGAAAGAGTAAAAATAGTTCCTGTATCTAAGGAAGATCAGAAAAAGTTCTGTTTATCAGATGAAGAAGTTCTCAAACTTGCAGGCTGGGTAATGAAAATAGAAGAGTATTATTCTAATAAATATAATAAATGGACACCTATGGATGTGGAATGGGCAAAAGATGGTGAGTTAAATGAGTTATTTATTGTCCAAGCAAGGCCAGAAACAGTTCACTCAAGAAAAGATCATTCTAAAATAACTGTTTATAAGATAACAGAGCCTATTGAAGAAAGAAGAAAAAAAGTAATTACTGAAGGAATAGCAGTAGGTGATAAAGTAGCTTATGGAAAAGTAAAAATAATGCATTCCCTTGAAGATGCAAAATATTTTGAAGCAGGGGATATTCTTGTAACAGATATGACTGATCCAGATTGGGAACCTATAATGAAAAAAGCAGGAGCAATAGTTACAAATAGAGGTGGTAGAACTTGTCATGCAGCAATAGTAGCAAGAGAACTTGGAGTTCCTGCAGTAGTTGGTACAGGTAATGCTACAGAAGTATTAAAAAATGGAATGGATGTTACTGTTTCCTGTGCCGAAGGAGAAGTAGGATATGTTTACAAAGGAAAAGTTGATTATGAAGTAGAAGAAATAGATATATCAACTCTTCCAAAAACAAAAACACCTATTTTAATGAATATAGCTACACCAGAAGGAGCATTTGATTACTCTTTCTTACCAAATGAAGGAGTAGGCCTTGCAAGAGAAGAATTTATCATTAATAACTATATTGGTATTCATCCATTAGCATTAATCCATTTTGATGAAATTAAACAAAAAGATCCAAAACTTGCTGAGGTTATAGAGGATAAAACTTTTGGATATGATAACAAAGAAGAGTTCTACATAAAAAGATTATCTTATGGTATTGCAAGAATTGCAGCAGCATTTTATCCAAAACCTGTGATTGTAAGATTTTCAGATTTTAAATCTAATGAGTATGCAAATCTAATAGGTGGCCAATTATTTGAGCCAAAAGAAGAAAACCCAATGATAGGTTGGAGAGGAGCTTCAAGATATTATTCAGAAAAATTTAAACCTGCTTTTGGCCTTGAATGTAAAGCAATACTTAGAGTTAGAAATAAAATGGGATTAAAAAATGTAAAAGTAATGGTTCCATTCTGTAGAACTCCTGAAGAAGGTGAGAAAGTACTTAAAGTTATGGAAGAATTTGGACTTAAAAAAGGAGAAAATGGCCTTGAAGTTTATGTAATGTGTGAGCTTCCTTCTAATGTAGTATTGGCAGATCAGTTTTCTAAGCATTTTGATGGATTTTCAATAGGTTCAAACGATCTTACTCAATTAACTCTTGGACTTGATAGAGATTCTTCTTTAGTTGCACATATTTATGATGAAAGAAATGACGCAGTAAAAAGACTTATATCTCAAGTAATAAAAACAGCAAAAGAAAATGGAAGAAAGATAGGTATTTGTGGACAAGGTCCTTCTGATTATCCAGATTTTGCACAATTTTTAGTAGAACAAGGTATTGATACAATATCAATAAATCCAGATGCAGTCTTAAAAACTACAAAAGCAATATATGAGATTGAGAAAAAGTTAGGAATCCAGTAAATTTTTAATAAGAGGGATACTTAGAGTATCCCTCATTAAATACGAAAATGTAAAATATATACTAAGGATTAGGGAATAAAAATGAAATTTTTAAAAAGTATAAAATTTCCTATTATAAATTTAAGATTTTTTTCTAAAACCCAGTATTCTTTGGGAATTCAGATAAATAAAGAATCGGCAAAAATTGCATATTTAGAATCAACCTCTAAAGGGTTTAAACTCCCTATAGTACCTTTCCAAATAAATTTACCAGAAAACGAAGAAGAAGCAGGAAATATAATAAAAGAAGAATTAGAAAAAAGGAATATTAAACCTACAAAAGTAGTTTCAGGACTTTCTTCTTCATCAGTATTATTTAAAACATTAAAACTTCCGAAGGTCAGTAAAGAAGAGCTTATAGATGCAATAGAATACAATATAAAAGAAGAATTAAATACTTTAAAAGGATTAGCATCTTATGATTTTGATATTATTGGTGAAGAAAAGGATTTTTTTGAAATATTAGTAGTTATTGGTAAAATGAAAGATATAGAAAGAATAAATACTATACTTAAATATGCTAGCATAAAAACAAATATAATAGATGCAGATCCTTTAGCTTTGATAAATATGGCTCTTTTATACCAAGAGAAAACTGAAAAAGAAGAGAATATATGTATAGTACATTTTGAAGAGAAAGAATCTTATTTAACTTTTTATCATAAAAATGTTATTATCCAAAGCTTAAATTTTTCTAAGGAAAATTATGAACAGTTATCACCTGATGATAAAGAGATTGCTGTAGAAAATCTTATAAATGAAATAAATTATTTCTTTTTAACTATTCATGAGCCTGAAAACATATACTTATCAGGATATGCTTTTAAATTTCCAGAAATTAAAGAATATATGCAATTAAAATTTGGAAGAAGATTTAATCTAGAATATTTAGATCCTGTTGAGATTCTAAACATAGATTATAATGGTAGTACACCTTTAGGAATTTATAATGTACCTTTGGGACTTGCTTATAGAGGTTTCTTAGAATGATTAAAATAAATCTAAATCCAGAAAAAAGGAAAAAGAAAGAAGCAAAATTCCCATCCTTAGAGTTAGCTAAATTCTCAGTTTTAATTTTTACTCTTCCTATTATTTTTATAATTGGAGCTATTGTTTATATTTACTTTTTAGAAAATAGTATTTCTAATTTAAAAGCAGAAAAAAATAAATTAACAAAAGAAAAACAAAAATATATTTATGTAGAAAGAAAACTAATTAGAATAAAAAAAGAATACTCAAAACTTCAACAATTAATAAAAGAATTAGAACTAAAAAGAAAAATTTATGAAAAACTGACTATATCAAAAGTAAACTTTAATAAAAATTTTGAAATTGTAGGTAAAACTTTACCTGAAGGTATATGGTTAGATCATATATATTTATCAACAAATAGATTTAATTTTAAAGGATATGCTTTTGATCCTAAAAAAATTTCACTATTTTATAATAATCTAAACCAATATTTTGAAAAAGTTAATTTTGATTCTACCAAAAGAGAATCTAATAAAATGAATAGTTTTTATTCTTTTAGTCTAAAAGCTTCAGGCTTTAAAAGTAAGGGGGAAAACCATTGAATCTGGAAGATTTAAAAGCTCAGTGGCAAGAGCTTGAAAACTGGAAGAAAATATTAATAGTTGTTATCCTAACAGGTGGAATATTATATTTAATATACAGTTTCAAGATAGAGCCTTTAACTACAGAAAAACAAAAATTAGAAGAGGAAATTTCTGGGTTAAAAAATCAGATAGAACTTTTAAAAAAAAGATTTAATAAAAATCAGATTGCAAAACTTGAAAAAAAGCTAAAAGAAATAAATAAAGAGAAAAAAGAAAAAGAGGAAGAAATAAAAAAGCTTAAACAGATAATTCCAGACAAACCAGATTTAGGAAATACCTTAAAAACTATAACATCTAATATTGAAAATACCAATTTAAACTTAATTGAGTTAAATAAAAAACCTGAAAAAACAGTTTTAATTGTTTATGATGAAAAAGCAGATAGAGTTGATTTTAAACAGTTAAGAAAAAACAATAGAGAAAGGTTAAAAAATAGTAAAGGTATTTTATTAGGAGAGCTTAATTTTGAAATTAAATTAGAAGGAAACATAAAGGATTTAAAAAGATATATAAATAATCTATATAATTCAAAAAGATTAATATCTATAAAAAGCTTAACAATAGATATTAAAGAAAAAGGAACTCAATTTAAATTAATAGTTTCTTCATACTACATAAGAGGTAAAGAAAAATGAAAAAGTTTATCCTATTTATTATTTTAATTTTTCAATTTTCAATGGCTGAAGAAAATTATCTTTATGATATAGGTAATACAGTTGGTTATATAAAGGACAATAAAGGAAATAAATATCTTGTTATTGAAACAAAAAATGGAGCAAAATTAATAAAAACTAAAGAAAATCCCGAAGATTTAGTTAAGGATAAATTTGGATTAACAAAAAAAGAGTTTAGTGGGGATGAAAAATGAGATATAAAGTTATACTATTATTAATTTTTGTTTTCCAGATCATATATGCAAATGCACAAGTTAAAATCACAGCAGAATTTTACAATGCAAAATTAGGAACAATTATAGATGCTTTAGCAAAATTAGAGAACGAAAATATTATTTGGGATGAAGATACTAATAAACTAAAAGATGAAAAGGTTAGTATAATTATAAGAAAACCTTTATCTACAAGTCAGTTATTTAAAACAGTATTGAAAGAGTATGATTTAACATATTTAAAAAATGGAAATCTAATAACAATAAAGAAATTAGACAAAAAATTATTTACAATACCTACAGAAATAGTATTATCCTTAGGTAAAGAAACATTTTTTTCTATATACTCTTTTATAAAATCAAACTTAACAACTGCAGGTAAAATAAAAGCATTTCAAGAGACAAACACAATTTATGTAGAAGATACTAAAGAAAATATTGCAAACCTTGAAAAACTATTTGATGCATATATTAATCCTTTAGAAGAAAAAGCTAAAAAGGTTGCAAAAGAAAAAGAGCTTTATAGTCAATTAATAAAAAAAGAAATAAAGGTTCCACCTGATAAATTTAAGGAAATAGAAGATGAGCTTGTTGAAAAATTATCCCCTGTTGGTAAATATCATTATGATAAAAAAACACAAATTTTACAAATATTAGAAACGAAAGAAAATTATGCACAAATAAGTAAAATAATAGCTAAGCTTAATAAAGTTAATATAACTACAAAATGCTTTTATGTTAGATCTTTAGAACCAAATGAGTTATTACTTAATATTAGAGAAAGTTATTTATCTCAATATGGCTCTTTAACTTTTAAATCTAAAGAAACACAGACAACTCAAACTGGAAGTACTACACAAACTTCTTCTACAGCTACAACTAATACAGCAGCAAGAAATAGTTTTAATATAAATAATAATATAATTACATCATTACCTAAGCTATGTATTACAGATTTACCTATGGTTATAGAGAAGATAAAAAATAAATATTCTGGAATACTAATAAATAGACCTTATCAGATAGTTATAGAAGCAAGAATTATACAAATTCAATCCAGTTTTATAAGAAATTTAGGTATCCAATGGGGCGGAAACTACACAACATCTTCAGCAGGGGTAAGTTATTCAACAGGAAGTGGTTTTAATACTACTTTTGATCCATTAACTGGACAGGCTGGATATAACTATATGTTTGATTTTCCTGCAGATGGGGTTTCAATAGGAACAGGAGCAGCTATAGGTTTCTTAGTAAGTGGAGCTAAAGGTGCCTTAGATTTAAGGCTTTCTGCTTTAGAACAGATAGGAAAAACTCAAATATTATCAAGACCAAAAGTTATTACAATAGATGGAGAACCTGCTGAAATATCTCAAGGTATAGAAATTCCATACCAATCTTCATCTGCAAACTTAGGTACTAATGTTCAGTTTAAAGAAGCTCTTTTAAAACTAAATGTTATACCAAGGACACTTCCAGATGGAAATATTGTAATGAATATAACCCTAACTCAAGATATTCCAGATTTTGGTAAAGCTGTAAATGGACAACCACCAATAAATACAAAAAGTATTACAAGTAGAGTTGTAGCAAAAGATGGTTCAACAATAGTAATTGGTGGAATACTTGAAAAAACAGATACAACATCAACGACAGGAACACCGGGATTACATAGAATACCTATTTTAGGTTGGTTATTTAAGAAGAAATCTATACAAACAGAAAATAGAGAGCTTTTAATATTTATATCACCAAAAATTGTTTATGAATAAGGAGGGAAAAATGTACGATTTAATTATAATTGGGTTAGGACCTGGAGGATATGAAGCAGCATTAACGGCTTTAAGAAAAGGTTTAAAAATAGCTATTGTTGAAAAAGATAAACTTGGTGGAAACTGTTTAAATAGAGCTTGTATTCCTACTAAATATTTTTGGACAGGTGCTCATAATATTGAGAAATTAAATATTTTAAAAAATTATGGAATTAGTTTTAATGGGGAAGCAAATATTGATTACTCAATAGCATGGGAAAATAAAGAAAAAGCAATAGGATTTTTAAGAAAAAGCTTAGCTAATTTATTAAAAACTAAAAAAGTACCTGTATATAAAGGAAATGGTAGGATTATAGATAAAAATAAAGTGAAAATCACTAACAAAGATAATGCAGAAGAGATAATAGAAGGAAAAAATATAATAATATCTACAGGTTCTATTCCTTCTTCTGTAGGTAATATTGTTCCAGATGGCGAGTATATAATAACAACTGAAGATTATATGGATAATCTTAAAAGTTTACCTGAAAAAGTACTTGTAATAGGTGGTGGAGTAGCAGGATGTGAGCTTTCTTATATAATGAATAAATATGGTGTTAAAGTTTATATTGTAGAGCTTATGGATAGATTACTTCCTTCTAAAAATATATCTCCGGAAATATCCAAGTATTTACTAAGAAAGTTTAAGAAATTAGGAATTACCACTTTCTTTAATACAACTTTAGAAGATTATAAAATAAAAAATGAAAAAATAGAAGTAAAACTTTCTAATGGAGAAAGCTTAGAAGTAGACAAGATTTTATTGTCTGTAGGTAGAAAACCAAATAGTGATGTAGATGAGATAGGAATAGAGAAAGATGGAAAAGGTTTTATAAAAGTAAATGAATATCTTCAAACAAATTTTGAGAATATATATGCAGTTGGTGATGTAATAAATAGTCCAATGCTTGCCCATGTAGCTCAGTATGAAGCAAAAATAGCAATGGAAAATATTTTAAATAATAAAAAAGTATCTCCAGATTACTCGTTGATACCTTTTGCTACATTTACTGCTTATGAAATAGCTACAGTTGGATTAAATGAAGAGCAAGCAAAAGAAAAAGGAATAGATACTATTTCCGGATATTTTCCTTATACTTATAATGAAAAGGCAGTTGATGAAAGTCAGACTGAAGGATTTATAAGACTTATTTTTAATAAATCTGACAAAACAATAATTGGTGGTTATATTGTTGGATTAGGAGCATCTGAGCTAATTCATGAAATTTCTTTAATGATAAAAAACAGATTTACAGCAAAAGAAGTTCATGAATATATATATTTCCACCCTTCTTTAAGTGAGATTTTTGTATATGCTAGTTATGATATAGCAGTTGGTAAATTATTCTAAATCAAATTCTATAACTGGAATAAGCTTTTCATTCATAATATTTACTAATTTTGTAAATAGTTGATAAGGGGTATTGCCATCTTCTGGAAAAGAAGCGATACCTTCTATTATTTCAAAGTTAAAGTTCTTTTTAATTCTATCTATAACTTTTTTCGCTTCTTTTTGAGTTGTATCTGGAAAAAATAAAAATAGAAAATCCTCTTCTACAGGAGTTATAACATCTGATGATCTAATATCATCTTTAATTTTAAAAGCTATCTCATCTTTTAATGATTCATTATTTTCTACTTCTTTAACTAAATTTGGTGCATATAAGAAAGCTATCGAAAAATATTTTGGCTCTTTATATCTTTCATTTCTTCTAATTTCAATCTCTACAAGAGCTTTAAAAACATCAAAATCATAAATATTTAATTTTTCAGACATTTTTCAATCCCTCTAATATATTTTTATTTAATTGCTCCCATTCAAACTCTTCATCTTCTTTCCCAAAATGGCCATATATTGAACTTTTTTTATATATAGGTTTTCTTAATTTCAGATTTTCTATAATTCCAGCAGGAGATAAATCAAAAATCTCTTCTATTTTTTTGATTAAATTCTCTTTATCTATATCTTTGTTATCTATTTTAACATCTATAGATATAGGATAATCCATTCCTATAATATATACAAGTTCTATTTTACATTTATTACAAATTCCAGAAGCAACTATATGTTTTGCAATATATCTTGTCATATAAGATGCTGATCTATCTATTTTTGTAGGATCTTTACCTGAAAAAGCACTTCCTCCAGAAGGTACTGCTGTTCCATAAGCATCTGCTATAGTTTTTCTTCCTGTAAGCCCGGTATCTGCCATAGGCCCACCTATAATAAATCTTCCAAGAGGATTTATTATTATCTTTGTTTTATCATCTATTAAGTTTTCTGGAACTTCTTTTTTTATGACTTCCTCTATTATAGCCTCTTTTAATTGTTTTTCAGAAACATAAGGCTCATGCTGAACAAGAACTGTTAGGCTATCTACCCTTTTTGGTTGTCCATCTTCATATTCAACTACTGCAATAGCTTTACCATCTGGTCTAAAAAAATCTACAATATCTTCTTTCCTTAATGTATCTATTCTTTTTACTATGGAATTTGCTATATTACAAGCAATAGGCATATAATTTTTTGTCTCATTTGTAGCATAACCAACTACTATGCTTGTATCTCCAGCTTTACCTAAGGGTATTCCCATAGATATTTCAGGGCTTTGATCATTTATAGAGGTAATAACTCCTGCAGTATATCCATCAAACCCATATTCAGGTTTTATATAACCAATATCAATTAAAACATTCCTAGCTATATTTGGAATATCAACATAACTATCTGTAGATATTTCTCCAGAAACATATATAACACCAGTTGTTATTAATGTTTCAATTGCTGTTTTTGCATAAGGGTCTTTTTTTATAAGCTCGTCTAAAATAGCATCTGATATCTGATCAGCTATCTTGTCTGGATGCCCTTGACAAACTGCTTCAGCAGATTGTATTTCTCTCAATATCTCCTCCATAAAAAACTATTCAAACAAAAAGCATGCCAAGTTTGACATGCTTTATAAAAACTATATTTTTTTATTTTTAACACTTTTTGTCTTAATAGATAACAACTTTTGTCAATTTACGTACATTCATCAGTAAGTATAGCACCTGTATTTGCAGATGTAACAAGTTTAGAATATCTTCTAAGCCATTTACTTTTTATCTCTTTTCTTTTTGGTTTAAACTCTTTCATTCTTTTTTCAAATTCTTCATCTGATATTAAAAGCTCTATCTTTCTATTTGGTATATCTATAAGAATTTCATCTCCATCTTGGATTATTCCTATTGGTCCACCTGCTGCAGCTTCTGGAGAAATATGTCCTATACAAGCTCCCCTTGTAGCTCCTGAAAATCTTCCATCTGTAATAAGAGAAACTTTATCTCCAAGACCCATTCCCATAATTGCAGACGTTGGAGAAAGCATTTCTCTCATACCAGGGCCACCTTTAGGTCCTTCATATCTTATGACTACAACATGTCCTTCTTTTACTTTTCCTGAAGTAATACCTTCAATAGCCTCTTCTTCACTATCAAAACAGATAGCTTTACCTTTATGAACCATGATTTTAGGATCTACTGCTGCAGCTTTTACCACTCCACCATATGGAGCAATATTGCCAAACAAAACAGCTAAACCACCTTTTTCACTATAAGGATTATCAATAGGCCTTATTACATTTGGATCTTTTATTTCTGCATCTTTTATATTTTCTCCAAGAGTTTTTAATGTAACTGTTGGTCTATCAAGATGTAAAAGTCCTTTTTTAGAAAGTTCTTTTAATATAGCACTTATTCCGCCTGCTCTATCTAAATCTTCTATATGATAATTAGATGCAGGCGCAAGTTTACATAAAGTTGGTGTTCTTTCTGATATTTCATCTATTTTAGATATATCAAAATCTAAACCTGCTTCATTTGCAATTGCAAGTAAATGTAAGACTGTATTTGTAGAACCACCCATTGCAATATCAAGAGTAAATGCATTTTCTATAGTTTCTTCATTTACTATATCTTTAAATTTTAAATCTGCTTCTATAAGTTTTATAATCTGTCTACCTGCTTGTTTTGCAAGTTCTTTTCTTCTTGGATCAACTGCTAAAATACTTCCATTTCCTGGTAGAGCTACACCTAAAGCTTCCATTAGACAGTTCATAGAGTTTGCAGTAAACATTCCAGAACAAGAACCACAAGTTGGACAAGCATTTTGCTCTATTACTTGAAGTTGTTTTTCATCAATTATTCCTTTTTTATAAGAACCTACTGCTTCAAAAGCTGTTGCAAGGTCTATGGCTTTTCCATCAGGTGTATGGCCTGCTGCCATAGCTCCACCGGAAACAAATATAGTTGGAATATTAAGTCTTGCAGCAGCCATTAACATTCCTGGAACGATTTTATCACAGTTAGGAATACATACTAAACCATCAAGTTTGTGAGCTTCAACAACGGTTTCTACACTATCTGCTATAAGTTCTCTACTTGGAAGAGAGTAATGCATTCCAGAGTGTCCCATTGCTATTCCATCATCAACACCTATTACATTAAACTCAAATGGAACTCCACCTGCTTCTCTTATTGCTTCTTTAACATATTGTGCAAACTCCCTTAGATGAACATGGCCAGGAACTATATCTATATAAGAATTAGCTACTCCTATAAATGGTTTTCCAAAATCTTCTTCTGAAAGACCACAAGCTCTAAATAAACTTCTATGAGGAGCTCTTTCTACTCCTTTTTTTACTATATCACTTCTCAATATTACTTCTCCTTTCAAAAGGTTTTTTATATTTTATGCTGCTTTTCCTTCTTTTTCCATAAATTCTTTTATTTTAGTTTCCATTAAATCTTTTAAATATAGTTTTCTTCTTTTTAATTTCTCTTCTTCTGCTTCAAGTTCAGGATCAGGTGGAAAATGCTTATCAAGTTTATGAACTTTCCATTTTAACTCTTCATGTTCTTCATACCATTCTTTAAATTCTGGATCTGTTTCTAATAATTTTTTTATAGCCTCTTCTCTTGTCATCTTAAATACCTCCATTTAAGTTTTTTATAAATCTAAGTACCATGTTGCCAACTGGCAAGATACTCTTTTTGCTGTTGTGTTAGTTCATCTATTTTAATTCCCATTGTATTTAGTTTTAATCTTGCAACTTCAAAATCCAGTTCGTCAGGAACTTTATAAACTTTTGGTTCTAAATTCCCTTTATTTTTTACAAGATATTCAGCAGATAAAGCTTGATTTGCAAAAGACATATCCATAACTTGAGCAGGGTGTCCTTCAGCAGCTGCAAGATTTACAAGTCTTCCTTCTGCAAGTATATAAATTTTTCTTCCATCTTCCAAGGTATATTCATCTACATAATCTCTAATTTTCCTTTTATTTACTACCATTTCTTCTAAAGCTTTTATATTTATTTCTACATCAAAGTGTCCTGAGTTAGAAACAATACATCCATCTTTCATATTTTCAAAATGATGTTTATCTACAACATTTATATTTCCTGTTACTGTAACAATAAAATCTGCTTGTTTTACTGCTTCAATCATTGGCATTACTCTAAATCCATCCATTCTTGCTTCTAATGCTTTTAAAGGATCAACTTCTGTTACTATTACATCTGCTCCCATTCCTTTAGCTCTCATTGCTACACCTTTTCCACACCAACCATAACCTGCCACAACAAATGTGGAACCTGCTAAAAGTCTATTTGTTGCTCTTAATATTCCATCTATTGTAGATTGACCTGTTCCATATCTATTATCAAATAGATGTTTTGTGTAAGCATCATTTACTGCAATTACAGGGAATTTTAAAACTCCATCTTTCTCCATTGCTTTAAATCTTATTACACCTGTTGTTGTTTCTTCTGTTCCACCTATTACATTTGGTATTAAATCTTGTCTTTCTTGGTGTAATGTAGATATTAAATCTCCACCATCGTCCATTGTAATATTTGGTTTTTTATCAAGTACAGTATAAAGATGTTTATAATATGTATCTCTATCTTCTCCATGAATTGCAAATACTGGAATATTAAATTCTTTTACAAGAGCAGCTGCTACATCATCTTGGGTGGAAAGTGGATTTGATGCTGTTAAATAAACATCTGCCCCACCTGCTTTTAAAGTAATCATTAAATTTGCTGTCTCTGTTGTAACATGGAGACATGCACTTATAGTTATTCCTTTTAAAGGTTTTTCTTTTTCAAATCTTTCTCTTATCTGCCTTAAAACAGGCATATCTTTTTCTGCCCACTCAATTCTAAGTTTTCCTTTTTCTGCTAAAGAAATATCTTTTACATCAAAATCCATATTTATACCTCTTTTATATTTTCTTAAGGAAAATTATACAATAATGTTAAAATTTTAATTAATTTTAAGACTTTCTTAAGGAGGTATCTTTTGTCAAAAATAAAAAAAATAAGAGGTTTTCAAGATATTTATGGAGAAAATGCAAAAAAATATAGATATATTGTAGAAACTGCAAGAAAGATATTTGAAAAATATAATTTTGAAGAAATTATACTTCCATTTGTAGAAGATATATCCCTATTTGTTCGCTCAGTTGGAGAAGAAACAGACATAGTCCAAAAAGAGATGTATGTTTTTACAGATAGAGGTGGAAGACAAGTAGCCCTAAGACCAGAAGGAACTGCATCTACAGTAAGAGCATATATAGAAGAAAAAATGTATGCAGAAGGAGGATATAAAAAGCTATTTTATGAAGGTGCAATGTTTAGATATGAAAGACCACAAGCAGGAAGATATAGACAATTTCATCAAATAGGAGCAGAAATATTTGGAATATCATCACCTTTAGCAGATGCACAGCTTATAAAAATGGTAAAAGATATACTAGATAGTTTAAATATTCAAACAACCCTTGAAATAAATACCTTAGGAAGTTTTGAAGATAGAAAAAATTATATAAAAGCATTAAAAGAATATCTAAACAAATATAAAGAAAATCTATGTGAAACATGTAATGTAAGGATAGAAACAAATCCTTTAAGAGTTTTAGATTGTAAAGTAGAAAGTTGTAAAGATATTACAAAAGAAGCACCAAAAATAACAGATTTTATTTCAGAAGAAAGCTTAACAAGATTTGAAAAAATAAAAGATTATCTAAAAGCCTTAAATGTACCATTTGTAGAAAATCCAAGACTTGTAAGAGGTCTTGATTATTATACAGATACAGTATTTGAGTTTACTACAGACAAACTTGGAGCTCAAAACACAGTAGCCGCAGGAGGAAGATATGACAAATTAGTAGAACAACTTGGAGGACCTGCTACTCCAGCATTAGGATTTGCTGCTGGAATAGAAAGATTAATGCTTTTAGTAGAAAATCTACCTACGGAAAAACCTTTAATATCTGTAATATCTATTGCAGATGAATTTAATATAGAAGCCTTAAAACTTGCAGATGCACTTAGGAAAAAAGAATTAAAAGTAGAAAATATAATGAAAGAAGGAAGTCTAAAATCAAAAATGAAACTTGCAAATAAAATAGGTTCTAAATATGTAATATTTGTAAGCGAAAAATATGAACTGAAAAATATGGAAACCGGAGAGCAGGAAATATTTGAAAATAAAGAAGATTTAATAGATATTTTAAAAGATAAATTTTAGTATTGCATTATAAAATTTTATCCATATATTAACCCCAAAGAAAACTTGGGGGTTTTTAAATGAAAGCTTTAGCTTGGATGTCAGAAAAAAAAGAAAATGGAAAAGTTTTATGTAAAGCATGCAACCAAAGATGTGTTTTAGACAAAGGAGAACTTGGAGTTTGTGGAATAAGAAAAGTTGAAGAAGATGGGAATTTATATTTAACAACATATGGTCTTGCAGCAGCTTATAATATTGATCCTATAGAAAAAAAACCTTTATACCATTTTTTACCAAATACTCCAATTTTTTCCCTTGGAACAGTTGGATGTAATATGAGATGTAGTTTCTGTCAAAATGCAGACATTTCTCAATATCCTCAAGAGCATAATGGAGAAGTTTTTGGAGCAAATTTGATGCCAGAAACAATAGTTAATTTCTGCGTAGAGAATAATATTCCATCTATTGCATACACATATAATGAGCCTGTAGTTTTCTTTGAATATGCTTATGATATTATGAAACTTGCTAAGGAAAATGGTATCAGAAATGTTTTTGTATCTTCAGGATATGAAACAAAAGAAGCATTAGAAACTTTAGCACCTTACCTTGACGCAATGAATATAGATTTAAAAGCTTTTAATGATAAATTTTATAGAGAAATTGTTGGAGCAAGATTAAAACCTGTATTAAAGACTATAGAACATGCAAAAGAACTTGGTATATGGGTAGAATTAACAACTCTTATTATTCCTGGACATAATGATGATGAAAAAGAGTTAAAAGAAGCAGCAAAATGGATAGCATCCTTAGATAAGGATATACCATGGCATCTTTCAAGATTTTTCCCTGCATGGAAGATGAAAGATGTACCACCAACACCAATAGAAACTATTAAAAAAGCTTATGAATTGGGAAAAGAAGCAGGATTAAATTATGTATATGTTGGAAATTTTGATGATGAAGATAGAGAATCTACCTACTGTCCAAATTGTGGATTTAGAGTAATTGATAGAAGAGGACATTTAGGTCAGTTTGTAATTAATCATTTAGAAGATGGAAAATGTCCTAAATGTAAAACTGAGATAGCAGGAGTTTGGGCTTAATTTGATTAATTTTGACAGACTTCTGCTTTTTAGTTTATCATTTTTTATATGAGGAATTTTTTAAAAGATAAAAAAAGAATTGTTATAAAAATAGGTTCCCAGTTATTAGAAAAAAATAATGATATAGACAAAGATTTTATTGAAAATTTAGCCAAACAGATAAAAGATTTAAAAAAAGAAGATAAAGATATAATCTTAGTATCTTCAGGTGCTGTTTTAGCAGGTATAAAAAAATTAAATTTAAAAAAAAGACCTTCTACTATTACAGAAAAACAAGCAATTTCTGCTGTTGGACAAGCTTATTTAATTCAGCTTTATGATAAGATTTTCTCAAAATATAATTTAACTATAGCCCAAATCTTACTTACTACCGAAGGATTAAAAGAAAGAAAAAGATATAATTATGCAAGAAATACTATAAATAAACTTTTAGAACTAAATGTAATTCCTATAATAAATGAAAATGATACTGTTGCTATTGAAGAAATAGTTTTTGGAGATAATGATTTTTTGGCAGCACATGTTTCTATATTAGCAAATGCAGAACTTTTAATAATTCTTTCTACAGCAGGGGGCGTTTACACTTCTGATCCGAGCTTTGAAAATGCAACTCTTTTAAAAGAAATAAAGGATATAGAAGAAGCTTTGAATTTTGCTAAAGCTTCAAAATCAAAATATGGAACAGGTGGAATGAGAAGTAAGTTAGAAGCATCTGAAATAGCAGTAAGTCATGGAATACCTGTTGTAATTGCTCCTAAGAAAGAAAATATTATTTTAGATATTATAAATGGAAAAGATATAGGAACTCTTATTTATCCAAAAGATAAAAAATATAAAGGTAAAAAAAGCTGGTTAGCTCTTTTATCAGAACCAAAAGGGAAATTAATAATAGATGAAGGAGCTGAAAAGGCTTTATTAAATGGAAAAAGTCTTCTTCCTGCAGGAATAAAATATGTAGAAGGATATTTTTCAAAGAAAAATGTTGTAGCAATTGCAAATTTAGAAGGAAAAATAATAGGAAAAGGTATAATAAATTATTCATCTAATGAACTTCAAAAGATATTAAACAAAAAAGAGAAAAAAGAGGCTATCCATAGAGATAACCTTGTTATATTTGAAGATTAAAAATTTAATTGACCTCTCATTCCTAAAACATAAATAGTATCACTATTAGAGTCTCCATAAGGATTCCATATTATTTGTAAATCTGGTGATAAATTTAGATGTTTATTAAGTTGAAAATTATAGTAAGCTTCTAAATGATTTTCTGATTCAAGTTTTTGATTAACTGAATTTTTGAAATCATTAGAAGGGATTAATTGTCCAAAGCCTATTCCAAAAGTATCATTTTCTCTTTTCCATAAATTACCATTTATTTGGAAACCAATACTCCAAAAATGTTCAATATTGAAACCATTATCTTCTATATAAACTTTTGGGTTTTGCCAGCTATATCTGAAAAATATTCCTATAATATCAGTTATCTCTTGGTCAAAACTTACTCCAAAACCATAATTTTTTTCATTTGTTTTTAAAGGATTATTCCATTTGGTATGTTTAGAAGTATTTACCCAAATATAAAATCTATAATTTCCAGATTTATTAAAAATTTTTGTTTTAAATTTAAACTGATTAGCAATAAACATATCATCAAATATATCTTCTAAATTACTTTTAGCTGACATAGATAAAAAGTCTATATCTAAAAAATTTAATAGACTTAACTGAAAATTTGCTCCAATAGAAGATGAAGGAAAATCTATAGCAGGAGAATTTACAAATATATCTGATAAAAATTGGATAGTTTCATCATTTGCATATTCATTATCATCTATATAACAGGTAGGATCAAGTTGTCCAACTGTTAATTTTAAAGGAAAATTTTGAAAATTATATTCATACCAACCTTCAACTAAATAAAGACTTTCTTCACCTGTAGCATCAGCATTTACATTACCAAATAGTTGTAATTCATCAGTAACTCCTGTTCCGTTACCATGTTCAAAATATAAATATACTTTATCATTTTTAGAAAACTCTTTTCCAATCTCTAAATCTATAGAATAGGAACCATCAGTTATGCTTTTTTTAGATTGATCATTATTAACGTTGTTTGCATTTTGGATGATGAAAGTAGTTCTAACATTTATTAAAAGTTCTTTTAATTCTTCTATTTTTTGAGAAGTTGTTTTTTTACAATTATCATTTGATTGATCATAAGTATCATATCCTAAAATTCTACATATACCTTCTTTATTACTTCTAAAATGATCTATACCATTTGTCATTGTAAAGTATAGTTGGTATTCTCCATAATCCTTTGGATCATACTTACCTGCAATTTTACCAAGATATACTGAAGCATTTTCATCTTCTATCTGATTAAGTTTTTCAGCCCAATATTTTATATCTTTTACATCTTTATTATATCCATAATCTGTATCTTTCCAACCAGTACTACCAGTTAATTTTCTCCAATATGTGAAAGTACTATCAACTGTACCACTTATAGCACCATGACAAGCCATACAAAATGCCATTTCTTCTTCTGATTGAGGTCTTAATTTCCCATCTTTATCTTCTATCCATCCACCCATTAACCATGTTTCTGGATCATTTGGCATTAAGCCATTATCATAAGGAAAGTAATCTATATTTTCCTCTTCCTCTTCTCCTCCAACATTTATATCAGGCATAGCTAATTTTTTCATATACCTGAACTCTTTTAGATGTCCTGTTTTTGCTGCTAAATCAGGTCTACTTTCCCAGTCTGGATCAATATAATAAATAGGATGTGCAAGTTCTGTTCCTACAGGATAAAGTCCAACTTTAGTTCCATCTGATTTTATTTGCCATACATCAATATTAGAAGCATCTCCCATATACTTATTTGGTACTTGATTAAATATGATTGTACTATTTGTAGTTGTATAATTAATTCCATATCTGTCTAATAAATTTGTATCTAAAGGTTCTACTTCACAATTTTCTGTTAACTGTTTTACAGCACACTCAAGTATTGCCAAATTTATTTTATAAATTTCTTTATTATATTGTCCATTTTCTTTCCTAAATACTTCAGGAAGTCTTATCATAGCAGAATCAAGTCTTCCATTTGTAGGGAAAAATCCTGGAAAGTGTTTCCAATCATAAGCTCTCCACCATGTGTTTGTATTGTTAGTGTGTTCATTTTCTGAAGAGTATATAAAGCCTTCATTATCTATATAGTTTGTTTTTACAAATCTGTTATTGTTTGAGTCCCATTTATAGAGAGGTGGTATATCTAATTTGTATTTTCCAAGACCAAAAGGATTATCGCTACCAATATAAACTTCATTATTATAAGCATCTTCCCAGTTATTCTGTTTTATCCAATCATCAATTTTAATAATTTTATTTTCTTTATTATCTTTTACTTGATTATTTATTTCATCAAGTTCTGTCCATTTTTTTCCATTAGATAAAGGTTTTTCAATTGTTTTTTCAGGTGCTACTGCATTCAGCCATGGATTATCATTTGCAGGGAATCTAAGCCAGTTAATCTGATTTTCCCAATCCCCTGCATTATCTACTGGTGTATTTCCTGCATTATGACATACATAGCAAGGATTAGCAAAAGCTTCTCCTGTTTTTGCTTTACCTGTATCTGTATAACATTCTAATGGTATGTATGCAGTTGGATTTTTATATTTACTAAACCATGGAAAACCTGCTACTAATTTAGCAGGCTTTACCTCATTTTCATCATACTCTCCAACTGGATCAGATATATTAGCTCCTCCAATATTACATCCATATAAGAAGGCTGAAGAGATAATTCCAGTTAAAACTAATTTATATTTCATTTTTGTACCTCCAGTTAGGATATGAAACCAACTCCAAGTTCAAACACATCAGCTTCATCTTCTTTTTTATTGTCTCTAAACTGATAATCTGCTTTTAGGATTATATTTGGATGAGGTTTAAAATTAAAACCTATAATCCATATAATTTTATCATTAGATTTGTCTGCTGAAAATCCTGAAGGTACTTTTTCTTGAGTATTATATTTTTCATATCTTGCAAAAATAGGTAATGCAAAATTTGATTCTTTATTAATTAGTTGGTAAACATCATAAGCAACATTAATATAATACCCATAAGCTTCTTTCCCTATAACTTCACTATTTATCGAGGAAATTTTATCTGCATCATCTAAATAACCTTTAACATATAAACCTGTTAGTTCTAACCCTTGCCAGTTATATTTAAGGTGTGCCTCATAAAGACTGACAGTTCCATCAATTTTATTTCCTGATGCATCTAATTCTCCTTGTCCAGAATTTCCTCTATATACAGAACCACCTACTAAAAGACCTTCTATACCTGTATAATCAAATCTACCAACAACTGCAAAATCTTCAGCTAATGCTTTGGCTCCTGCTTGTCTTCCTCCTCTTATCCAGCTACCAGAAGAAAAACCAATTTCTCCAGATTTTACTGCTCTTAAACCATTAACTATTCCAGCATAATATGTAAATGTATCGGTATTACTAAATATCATTATTCCATTTTCATTCCATGTTGATGGAATTATTTTTGTTTCTACTTCTGGTCTATTTACAGAATTAAAAAATATAGGCTCATGCATTAAGTTTGTAATTCCAACAGGAATTAACATATTACCTATTCTTATATTTGCTCATTTATTTAGAAGGAAATCAATATATGCAAATTCTACAGCAACCTCTCCTCCCCTTTCTGGATTTGCACCATGTTCAAACTCTATTTCTGCATTAAGTACTATATTATCTGTAAATTTGTATCCAATATATGGAATAAACCTATATAAATCTGTAGTATCTTTTTTATCTTTTTCCCAGTTTTGATAAATTATCTCTCCATATCCACCTATAGATAAACCTTTTGGTGAAAAATAAACCTTAGAAGCTGCATATCCCAGACCTGCAAACTGTTTTTGTCTAAGTTCAGGTATAGCCACTTGCTGCTTTAGATTAGCTATTTCATCAATTAACTGCTGATTTTGTTCCTCAAGTGTTTTTAATTTTTGTTTTATAGTATCTAATTCAGAATCAGCAAATACTCCAGCAGTTAATCCTGTAGTTAAAGCCAATACTGCAAGTTTTTTCATTTTGTCTCCTCTTAATATTATTATTGAGAATAAATCTCAATTTCAAAATTTTGATAAAATAGTAAATGAAAAATTAAAAAAGTTTTATGATTTGATAGTTAGTTTTGTCATATTTTTGTAAATTAGTTTTATTAAACTATTAAAAAAAAGAGGTAAGAAAATGAAGAAAATATTTTTATTTTTAACAGTTTTATTTAATATCTCATATGCAGGTTTATTAATAATGCCTAAAGAAGTTTTAAAGGAAAATTTTCCAAATGCAAAATATGAAAAGAAAAATATACTTTTATTATCTTCTCAAAAGAAAAAAATAGAGAAATTATCAGGAAAAAAATTAAATTCAAATATTTTTACAACATATATTGTTAAAAAAGATAATAAGATTATAGGTTATGCTATACTTCATTCTCACAAAGTAAGAACCAAAAATGAGGTAATTTTAATATCTTTTGATAAAGATTGTAAAGTAAAAGATGTAGAGATAATAGCATTTTATGAACCTCCTGAATATATGTTAAATAAAAACTGGTTAAATTTATTAAAGGATAAAGATAAAAAAATCCACCATATTTAAAAAGAAATATTCCAAATGCTACAGGTGCGACTCTTTCTTCAAGAGCTACTGCTGATGCAGTAAGAGAATCTATATATATATGTGAAATTGCTTTAAAGGATAAAATAAAATGAGATTTGTAGTTCAACATAAAAAAGCAAATTATATTAATTTTTTAGTAGTTCTATTTAGCTTAGGACTTTATTTTTTTGTTTTTTCTTTTTAGGATATAAATATTTATCTAAGGAATTTTTTCCTACTCAAATAATATTATCTTTAAAAGGAAATCCTGATATATTTTTGGAACCTAAGGATTTAGTTTCTATAATAGAAAATCTTCATATAGAGTCTTTTTTGCTGATTGTTTTCTTTTTAACAATTTTTTCTATATTAATAAGGACAAATATAAAAAATAGTTTAAAGTTAATCTTTATATTTCTTGGGTTTTTATCTGTATTTATTTATATATCTTCTATTTTTGCTATTAGATATTTATCTGATTTTTTTTCTTATATTTATTTTATCTCTTTAATAACTATTTTTGTTATAGGCATAGTTGTAAATTCTTTAAATTTAGTATGTTTTCTAACAGGTAAGATTAAATGAAAATTGTAAAAATTACTATAGCTTTATTTATAATTCTTTTCATTTTTCAGATTTTAACAGGAATATTTTTATTTTATGAAAAGTATGGATTTACTGTAAGTTATATATCTAATCATATTCTTGGAAATCCTGATAAATTTATAAATCCAAAAACAGTTTTAGGGCTTATTGAGATAGTAATGCCTCATTTTTTTGCAATATTTTTAGTTATTTTTATTATTTCTCACTTATTATACTTTTTTAAAATAAAGATTTATCATTTTATACTATCTGGAATTACTTTTTTAGCAGGATTTTTAGATATTATTTCTAATTTTTTAATTTTAAAAATATCTTCCTCCTTTGCTTATTTAAAAATCTTTTCTTTTTTAACCTTTGAATTTGGAATTTTTTTGATGATATTTATTTTATTTTTCAATATTATTAGTAAACTCAACCATTGATTTAAATTTTTTATTAATTAGAATTTCACCATTAATTTTTATTATAAAATATCCAATTTTATTTTCTTCTAAAAATTTTATAGCTAACTTTTCTGGCATAACAGATACTGCCGTTGTATAAGCATCAAGATATGTATTGTTTTTTATCCCTATTAAAGTTATAGAAGCAAAATTTTTTTCAGATTTTTTTGTTTTAGGATTTATTAAATGATTGTTTTCTTTTGTCTTTATATATCTTTCATAATTTCCACTTGTTGATATTGATGTATTTTTATATTTTGTTTTAAAGCATTTTATAAATCCTTCTTTAAAAGGATTTTTTATACATATATTACATATATCAAAACATCTTATATCTCCACTTAACTTTATAATAGCTTTTTTTACTTTCTTTTTTTCTAAAAAATTTGAAATTTTATCAATGGCATATCCTTTACCAATTGCCCCAAAATCTAAACTTATATTATTTAAAAGGTATATATATCCATCTTTTATTTTTATATTTTCTATTCCTATTGTATATTTTTGATTTTTATTTTCTTTTATATAGAAACTTCCATATTTCTTTGTTAAATTTCCTAAGGATATATCAAAATATCCATATGTTTTTTTATTTATCTGAAGAGAAATATTTAAAAGTTTTAGGAACTCTTTATCTATTTTTGCTTTTTTATGTTTATTTAATTTATATAAATAGCTTTTTGGATTATATTTTGAAAATTTTAAATCTACCTGTTTAATAATATTAAAAGAAGGTTTAAATAAATATTTATTTTCTTTTGGTAAATTAATGGAAACATAAGTTCCCATTAAATATTTTGTTCTTTCTATAGAAAAAGCAAAAGAAACAGAGATAAGAATTATTAATAAAACTTTATTTATCAATCTTAATTTCAGACTCTTTAATCTTTTCAAGCATTAAAAGAACTTTATAATATGTTTCAAATATTTTTATCCTTTCTTCAGGATTCCTTGTTTTTTCAAGGATATTTAAAAATTCAAAAGAAATATTTTCTACTTCTGAATTAATCTCTTTAACTGACATTTTTTCACCTCTTGACAAATTTTTGAGATTAAATCTCAATTTCAATCAGTATTATAAAAATAGATATAGTATGAGAATATGATATAAGTCATTATATTTTGAAAAGTAAAACAAAAAGCCAAAAACATAAGTGTTTAACCTACATTTACAAAAAACTAATACACAGTAATGCTTTCACTTGCTTTTTTCGCTCTTTCTCTTGCTTCTTCAATAGTACTTCCTGTTGCTAAAGCTACTCCCATTCTTCTTTTTGGTCTTGTTGTAGGTTTACCAAATATCCTTATTTTAGTATCTGGAATACTTAAAGCCTTTTCAACTCCTTCATAAACAGGTGCAACTCCATAATCTTTAGCATGGAAACAGTAAGAAGCTCCTGCAGGAGCTATCATTTTTATATCTATTGGTAATCCTAAAATTGCTCTTAAATGAATCTCAAATTCAGACATATTCTGAGAAACCATTGTTGTCATTCCTGTATCATGAGGACGAGGAGAAATTTCATTAAACCAAACCATATCATCCTTTATAAAAAGCTCACATCCAAAAATTCCATATCCTCCAAGGGCATCTGTTATCTTTTTAGCTATATCTTTTGCTTTTTCTAAAGCTTTTTCTGACATTGGATGAGGTTGCCAGCTTTCCCAGTAATCTCCTTCTACCTGTATATGCCCAATTGGTGGACAGAATAATGTTCCTTGATTTTTAGTTCTTACTGTTAAAAGGGTTATTTCATAATCAAAATCTATAAATTCCTCAATTATAACTTCTCCACCTTTTCCTCTTGCATTCTCTTGTGCATAATACCAAGCTTTTTCAATATCTTCTTCTTTTTTTACTATACTTTGGCCTTTTCCTGAAGAACTCATTACAGGTTTTACAACAACAGGAAGACCTATCTCTTTTACTGCTTTTTTATAAGTCTCTATATCTGAAGCAAATCTATATTTTGATGTTGGAAGGCCTACTTCTTCTGCAGCAAGCCTTCTAATACTTATTCTATTCATTGTATGTTTTACTGCATTTGCACAAGGTACAACATTAAATCCTTCTTTCTCAAGTTGTACTAACATATCTGTATTTATAGCCTCTATTTCTGGCACTATAAAATCTGGTTTTTCTCTATAAACAATATTTTTTATCTGCTCTCCATTTTTCATATCTATTACATAACTTCTTTGGGCTACTTGCATCGCCGGAGCAAACTCATAATTATCTACTGCAATAACCTCTATTCCAAGTCTTAATGCTTCAATAGTAAACTCTTTTCCAAGTTCCCCACTTCCAAGAAGTAAAACTTTTGTTGCATTATGTGATAAAGGTGTTCCTATTTTCATTAACTTTCTCCTCCTTTTGTTAAAGCTAATGCTCCATATGCGCCACTATATTCTCCAAGTTTTGATATATCTATATCTAAATCTTCAATTGAAACTGGAAAAGCTTTTTCTTTAAGTTTTGAATAAGCCATTTTTACTAAAATTGGATAATGTTCAACAATTCCACCTGATAAAATAATTTTATCAGGATTAAATATATGAGTTATATTCATTAAACCTGTAGAAAGATAATCATTAAAAATCTCAAAAGCTTCTAATGCTTTAGTATTCCCTTCATTTGCAAGGGAAACTATTTCGGAAGAAATTATTTTTTTATCTGTAAGCATGTAGTATATTCTTTCAAGTCCATAAGATGATACATAACTTTCAAGACATCCATTCCTTCCACAATGGCATCTCCATCCATTTTTTTCTACTGTAGTATGCCCAAGCTCCATAGCAACTCCATTTACTCCAGATAATAATTTTCCATTTATAACTGCCCCACTTCCAAGACCAGTTCCAAGAGTTAAAGTAATAAGAATATTTGAGTTTTTGCCATTACCATATATGTATTCTCCTAATGCTGCTGCATTTGCATCATTTTCTATATAAATTTCTGCTTTTAAATTTTCTCTAAAAAAATCAACTATAGGATATTTTTCAATAGGTTTTATATTTGGAGAAATTTCTACATATCCTTTTGATTTATTTAAAAGTCCTGCTACTGCTATTCCTAATTTTTTTATGTTTTTATCTTTTAAGATAAATAATACTTCATTTAAAAAACCTTCAATATCTTTTTTTTCTATATAATCTTTTATCAAGATTTTTTCTGTTTTTATACTACCATTTTCTTCAAAGGCAAACTTAACAAAAGTTCCGCCAATATCTATTCCTACATTCATTTAATATATTTCTCCAGATTTTGTATATAACATTTAAAAATTTTATCAATTTTTTCTTGGATATTTATGTCTGTTTTTTTGGATAAATTTTCTTTTATTGCATTTAATAACTCTTCTTTTGAATTTACAATAGTTATATATTCCTTAAACTGCTCATAAATAGGTTTTATTTTTTGATAGTTTTTACCAATTATTACAGGTTTGTTTTTTAAAAGAGCTTCTAAAATATTATGCCCTCCAATATTTTCTATAGTTCCTCCAACAAAAGTAGCATCTGCATAATTATATAAAGAAGATAAATAACCCATTTTATCTACTATTAAAACTTTTTCTTTAATATCTTTTGATTTTGATAAAAATTGATAATTAAAACCTTTTTCTCTTACAAGATTTTCTAGTTCTTGAAGTCTTTCTAAATGTCTTGGAGCAAGCACCAAAATAATGTTATCAAGCTTTTTTAAAATATCTAAAAGCATTTCTTCTTCTATTTTGTAGGTACTACCTGCAACTATTATTTTTTTATCTGTAGGAAATGTAAGATTTATATCCTTTGAATTTAAAGAAGATACAAATTTTAAATCTCCACATACTTTAATTTTTTCTTCATTTACAAAATAAGAAATTATATCTTTATCTTCTTTTGTTCTTGCTAAAATCAAAGAAAAATAATTAAAAACTTTCCTAAAGAAAAAAGAAAATTTTTTGTAAAACTTAAAACTTGAAGGAGAAATTCTTGCATTTATAGATATTACAGGAATTTTTTTAGAACTTGTTTTTATAAGATTATACCAAAGTTCCTCTTCTACTATAATTAAAGCTTTTGGTTTATAAATATTTAGAAATCTTTTTACTAAAAATCCTAAATCAAAAGGAAGTTCTCTTATTTTTGCTTCTTTAAAATTTTCAATAGCATATTTTTTCCCTCTTGGAGAAAAAACAGTAATTAATATTTTGTATTTATCTTTATAATATTCATAAAGAGGCTTTAAAGTGTTTAGTTCTCCAACACTTGCACAATGAAACCATATATAGCTATCACCTTTATCTTTATATAAAACAAATCTTTCTTTTAAGGAAAAATCAAAACCTTTTATTTGAGATTTTATTTTTATGAAGGGTAATACAATTAGCATTACTAAACTATAAAGAAAAGAATATATCATTTTTCCTCCAAAATATATATAAAAAGTTTATTATAAATTCTTAAGTGAACTTTTTTCAAAATTAAAGGATTTTATCAAAAAATTTGACAATAACTTACTAAAGTTATATATTATTTTACACGAAAACAAATAAAATAAGGGGATAAAATAAATGGCTAAAAAAGATTATTATGAAATACTTGGAGTTAGTAGAAATGCTACCCAAGATGAGATAAAAAAAGCTTATAGAAGACTTGCAAGAAAATACCATCCTGATTTAAATCCTAATAATAAAGAAGCAGAAGAAAAATTTAAAGAAATAAGTGAGGCTTACCAGGTATTATCTGATCCTGAAAAAAGAAAGATGTATGATCAGTTTGGCCATGCTGCATTTAGTGGAGGTGGAGTAGGTACAGAAAATATTGATTTTGAAGATATATTTAGTAGTTTTGGAAGGGGATTTGGTGGAGGTAGAGGAGGATTTGGTATATTTGACGATATTGATGAAATTTTAAATGAGTTTTTAGGAAGAGGAAGAGGTAGATCAAGAAGCTATCAAGAAAGGGCAAAAAGACCTGAAAGAGGAGAAGATATATATCAAACAGTTTCTATATCCTTAGAAGATGCTTATCATGGTACAACTTTAACCTTAGAAGTTCCAAGATATGTTATTTGTGATGCTTGCGCAGGAACAGGAATTGAACCTAATAGTAAACCTCAAGTTTGTCCTCAATGTGGAGGAACAGGGCAGATTGTTAAGTCAGTAGGATTTATGCAGATAGCTCAAACTTGCCCTAAATGTCAAGGAACTGGATATATTCAAGAGCCTTGCAAAAAATGTAATGGTAGAGGATTAGTATTACAAACTGAGACTGTAAAAGTAAGAATACCACCGGGAGTTGATAATGGAAGTAAATTAAGAGTACCAGGTAAAGGACATAGTGGTAAATTTGGAGGACCAGCTGGAGATTTATGGATAATAGTTAATGTTAAACCCCATCCTTTATTTTCAAGAAAAGGAGATAACCTTTATTTAAAAGCCAATATAGACGTAGTAGAAGCAATAGAAGGAACAGAGCTTGAAGTACCTACCGTAGATGGAAAAAAAGAAAAAGTAAATATCCCTGCAGGAACTCAATCTGGAGATAAGATAAAGATTTCAGGTAAAGGAATGCCAAGATTAAAATCTTCAGGATATGGAGATTTAATAATAGTAGTTAATGTGAAAATTCCTTCTATAGATGAACTTTCAAGAAAAGGCAAAAAGTTAATTAAAGAATTAAAAGATGAAATTCCGAAAATAGGAAAAAGGTTTGAGAAATTAGAAAATTAAGAGGTGGTGCAAAATGAAAGATAAAAACAAAAAGAAAGAACCTTTATATATGATAGGTGCAGTTTCAAGAATGTTTAATATACATCCTCAAACCTTAAGACTTTATGAAAGGGAAGGGCTTTTAACACCATCAAGAACAGAAGGTAAAACAAGGCTTTACTCACAGGAAGATATAGAAAAGCTTGAGTTTATCCTATTTTTAACAAGAGAACTTGGAATAAATTTAGCAGGTGTAGATGCAATACTTAGAATGAGAGAACAGATGCAACAAATGCAACAGCAAATAGAATATCTTTTAAACTATATCCAAGAAGATATTAAAAGAAGATATGCTGAAGATTTACAGGAGCAAGAACAAGCTCTTGTTAGAATGCCAAAAATACAGATTATGAAAGTTGAAGATTATATGTATAAAATATATAAAAAAGATAAAGAAGAAGAGTAAATATAGTTATGAAAAAACTAATTTATTCAATACCAAATGAGCTTTTTGAGATTTTTTTAGTAGAACTAAATGGGTATGGTGTAGAAGTTTTAAATAGAGATGAAAATGAAGTAGTTTTTGCTTTATATTCTGAAGATGAAGAAGTTAATACATTAAAAATTAGTGTAAGAGAAATATTTGAAGATTTAGGAAATGGAAAATTAATATTAGAAGAAGATATTCAAGAAGAGAACTGGGAAGAAAAATGGAAAGAAGGATTTGAACCTATAAAAATACCACCTTTCATACTTATTCCAGAATGGGAAATATATAAAGGTAATGATTTTATTCCTATAAAACTTAAGATCGGAATGGCTTTTGGAACAGGAAAACATGCTACAACTCAGATAGCTTTATCTTTTTTACCAAAATATATAAAAAATAACTATTCAGTATTAGATGCAGGATGTGGTTCTGGAATTCTTGCAATTGCTTCAAAAAAACTTGGTGCTAAAGAAGTAGATGCTTTTGATATACACAAAGAAGCTATTGAAGAGTGTAAAATTAATGCCTGGGAAAATGAAGTAGATATAAATTGTCAAGAAAAAGATTTATCACAAATAAATAAAGATTATAATGTAATAATTGCAAATATTCAGATTGAGGTTTTTAGAAAAATATTTGACAAATTAGTAAAACATTTTAAAGATTATTTAATAATATCTGGCATATTTAAAGATAAAGAAAAAAATGAATTACTTGAAATGGCAGAAAAAAATAATTTAAAGCTTTTAGAAGAAAAATCAAAGCCAGAATCAGAAGATAAACCACAGGATTTATGGTATGGATTTGTCTTTAAACATAGCTAAATATATAGATCATACAAATTTAAAACCTTTTGCATCTAAGGATGATATTAAAAAGTTATGTAATGAAGCTATTAAATATAATTTTTATGGAGTATGTGTAAATCCTTATTATGTTCCTTTTGTTAAAGAGTATTTAAAAGAATCAGATATAAAAATCATTACTGTAATTGGATTCCCTCTTGGAGCAAATAAGCTAAAAACAAAACTTATTGAAGCAAAAAATGCTCAAAATGATGGAGCAGATGAACTTGATATAGTATGGAATTTATCTGCTTTTAAATCTAAAGAATATAATTATGTTTTAGATGAATTAAAAACAGTTATTGATTATACAAAAGAACTTATACATAAAGTTATTGTAGAAACTGCTTATTTAACAAAAGAAGAAAAAATAAAAGCAGTCGAAATAGTAATAGAATCTGGTGCAGATTTTATAAAAACATCTACAGGTTTTGCAAAAGAAGGAGCAAAAATAGAAGATATAAAACTTTTTAAAAAGTTAGCAAAAGATAAAATAAAAATAAAAGCATCAGGAGGTATTAGAACCTACCAAGATGCTATTGCTTTTATTAAAGCAGGTGCTGATAGAATTGGAACTTCTTCATCAGTTAATATTATTTCTCAATTAAACTCTCAAGATGCTGATAAAACTCAGGATAAGAGATAGATGCACAGTCAGCATTTTTTATTTCAATTCCTTCTTCAGAAATTAATGCAAGAATACTAAAAGCCATTGCTATCCTATGGTCGTGAAAACTATCAACTATACCACCTTTTATTTTCTGCTTTCCTTTTATTATCATTCCATCAGGTAGCTCTTCAACTTTAACACCAATCTGTTTTAAATTTTCAACTACTGCTTTAATTCTATCACTTTCTTTAACTCTTAACTCTTCTGCTCCCTTTATTACAGTTTCTCCTTCTGCTTGAGTAGCAACTAAAGCCAAAAGAGGAAGCTCATCAATCATTGAAGGTATCTCTCTTTTTTCTACAGATATTGCTTTTAAATCTGGAGAGTATTTAGCCAATATATCAGCTACTGGCTCACCATTTTGCTCTCTATGATTTGTATACTCTATATTTGCTCCCATCTCTTTTAATTTTCTAAAAAATCCATCTCTTGTTGGATTTATAAGAACATCTTTTAATAAAATTTCAGAATTAGGTACTAAAACTGCTGCTGCAACAAAAAATGCTGCAGAAGAAGGATCTGCTGGTACATCTATATCAATAGGATTTAATTTATCAGAAGGGAATAGATGTACTCTATAACCACCTTCATCAAACTCAGTTTTTATATTAGCCCCCATAGCTTTTAACATTCTTTCTGTATGATCCCTTGACATTACAGGTTCTATTATAGTTGTTTTTCTATTTGCATTTAGTCCTGCAAGTAAAAGAGCAGATTTAACTTGAGCACTTGCTTTCTCATTAAAAAACTCTATCCCTCTTAAAGAACCTCCTCTTATAGCTACAGGTAAAAACTCTCCTTTATTTCTACCATCTACATTAGCACCCATATTTTTTAAAGGAAGAAGAACTCTTTTCATAGGTCTTTTTCTTAAAGAGTTATCTCCAGTTAAGGTAGCAAAAATATTTTGACCTGCTAAAACTCCTAAGGTTAATCTTGTTGTTGTTCCTGAATTTCCCATATATAATACATCTTCAGGCTCTTTAAGTCCTTTTAATCCAACACCATGTACAAAAAAAAGTCCTTTTTCTTCATCTATTTTTACCCCAAGCTTTCTATAAACATCAACAGTAGTTAAAGTATCCCCTGCTTTTAGATAGTTTTTTATAATAGAAGTTCCATCTGAAATAGATGATAATATTACAGATCTATGGGATATTGATTTGTCAGAAGGTACTCTTAAAGTTCCTTTTATTGATTTTGCTTTTGTTATTTTTTTATCCATTATTATCCTTATCCATTTGTTGTTAGTTTGTATATTATAAATAAAATTAAAGCTATATTTAAGGTTGTTAGAAAAATTAATAATAGTTGAAGTAATGATTTTCTTTTGCCTTTTATATCTAAGATAGAAGGATCTATAGTTTCTACTGCTATTTCTACATTTTCTGGTTTTATTTTGTATGAATTTTCCATAAATGCTGACATTAAAGCTCTTGAAGAAAGTATATTAATTATTCTTGGAATACCTTTACTATATTTATAAATTTTCTTAAAAGCACCTTCTGTAAAATTAACTGATACTTGTCCTGCAAGCATTAATCTATGAATAATATATTTTTTTGTATCTTCAAAATCTAAAGGAACAATATATGCTTTATTTGTTATTCTTTGATTTAATTGCCTTAATTGAGGAAGTCTTAATTTATCATCTAATTCTGGTTGTCCTACTAATATAATCTGTACTAATTTTTCTTTATCTGTCTCAAGATTAGAAAGAAGTCTTAATTCTTCAATGGTTTCAACAGGAAGATTTTGAGCTTCATCTACTACAATAAGAATTTTTTTGCCTTTTTTAACTGTTGCTTCAAGAAATTTTTTAAAATCCTTTAAAAGCTGATCTTTTTCTTTATTTTCTGCATCTAACCCAAAATCATTTAAAACAGTTTTTAAAAATTCTTCTGGATTTAAAGTTGGGTTTAATATTAAAGCATAAATCACTTGAGATTCTACATCTCTTAGGAATCTTCTTAATACTGTTGTTTTTCCAACACCAGGTTCACCAATTATTACACAAAAACCCTCTCCATTATCTACTACAAATTTTAAAAGTTTTTCTGCTTGTCTATGGGATTTAGAAGGGAAAAAGAAGTTTGGATCCGGTGTTATCCTAAAAGGATCTTCTTTTAATCCAAAATATTCCAAATAATCTATCATTTCTTAGTTTCCTCAGGAATTATAATAGTTCTTACTTTTTTATTTTTACCTATTACTATAGCTTTTTCTTCTTTAAGATAATAATCTATTTCATCACCTTCTAAAACATTATTTCCTTTTTTCACTTTAGCATTTTCAATCAATTTAATAAGATCTTTATCTGCTTCATAAGTAGCTTTGTCAGAAGAACCTGAATATTCTCCTTTTTTAAATCTTACATTTCCTTCTGCTATAATCTTTTTTATATTTCCAGCTTGATCAAAAAATACTTTCATAAGATCTGCATAAAGAATAAATAATCCTTTTCTAACAACTACATCTTTTTTATAAATAGCTAATTTCTGATTATTAAAGTACTCAAAATGGTTTGATTCAATAATAATAGGTACTGTTTTTTTCTCTGCAAAAGCAAATGAAAGTATTAAAATAATACTTAAAAAAATTCTAATCAATTTTTTCCTCTTTAATTATAGTTTTTACCTTTTCTAATTTTAACAAATCCTTTTTTATATCAAAAAATAGATTTTTACCTGATATTGTCATATTTTTAGAGAAAATCTTGTTGTCGGTAAAATTGTAAGCTATATCCTTATTAAAATTAACTGTTAAATAATCTGTATTTAATACCATATCATTAGTAGTTATATTTACATTGTTTTCAAGGTTTAACAAATCTTTTTTATCATAAATTGCTTTTTCTGAGCTTATTTTTATATTTTTATTTTTATCATTAATGTATGCTTTCATATTTTGTATCAAAACATTTTTCTGATTATCTATAAGCTTTTCCCCTTTTACAATAATTTTTTGAGAATTTTTCTTTACATAAGTAAAATTGTAGATTGTAGAGTTTTTATAAGTTATATTTTTTAGTTTACTTTCTTCTAATTTTGTAGATACAAAATAAAAAATAACTGAACTACTTAGAAAAAAGATCATATAAATAAATATTTTTTTCACTTTTCCACTTTATTTTTATTTTTTTTCCTTAAATCCCATCTTGAACTAAACATATCTTCAAATATTTCTACATAATCTTGCACATCTTTACTGCTTGCTTTATCTTTTAAATACATTGTAGGCCTATGCAAAATTTTATTTATTATTGCATTAATAGCAAGTTCTATATTTTCTCTTTCTTTTTCGTTAAGATATGGCATCTGAGAAAAAAGTTTTTCAAGCTGTTTTTCTTTTATCTCTTCTGCAAAAAATCTTATATTTGCTATTATTGGAGATAGTTTTTGTTGGGCTAACCATTTATTAAATTTTTCAACTTCTTCATCTATTATAATCTCTGCTTTCATTGCTTCTAATTTTCTATCTTCTAAATTTTGATTTACAACATCTTTTAAATCATCTATATCATAAACATAAACATTTTCAAGTTCATTTACTTTTTCTTCTACATTTCTTGGTACAGATATATCAAATATAAAAACTGGTTTCCCTTTTCTTTTTTTTAGAACTTCTTTAAAGGTATCCTTGATAATTATAGGCTTTTTTGCTCCTGTTGAAGTAATTACAATATCACTTTCAGGTAAAAAATCCTTAAAATTTTCAAATTTTATTGGGGTACCAGAAAATTTATCTGCAAGCTCTACAGCTTTTTCAAAAGTTCTATTTGCAACAAATATATGTTTCACACCTGTTGATTTAAGATGTCTTGCAGCAAGCTCTGCCATCTCACCAGCACCAATTAAAAGTACATTTTTATCAGATAAATCTCCAAATATTTTTTTTGCAAGCTGAACAGCAGCGTAACTTATGGAAACTGCTTTTTTACTTATTCCTGTTGATGTTCTTATTTTTTTTGATACTTGAAGGGCTTTATCAAAAAGCCTTCCCATTATATGCCTTACTGCTTTTAGCTCTTTTGCTTTTGAAAAAGAGTCTTTAAACTGACATACAATCTGAGGTTCCCCAATTACCATAGAGTCAAGGCTTGATGCTACTTTAAATATATGTCTAATAGCTTTTTCCTCATAATAGAAAAATATATATTTTCTTATTTCATCTTCAGAAATATTAGCTTTTTCTGAGATTGCCTGTATTAATTTATCTTCAAATTCTTCTTTATTATCTATAACTCCATATAATTCAACTCTATTACAGGTAGAAAGAATACATATTTCATAAACTGGATTAAGTTTTAGAAGTTTACCTACTACTTCATTGTATTCTGACTGGGAAATGGCAAGTTTTTCTCTTATTTCTACAGGTGCAGTTTTATAATTTAATCCAGCTGCAAATATATACATTTATTTCTCCAAATTTGGAATATAAAATATTATAATAGATAAAATTATTTATTTTTCAAAAGGTGAAAAAATAAGATGATAAAAAGAGAACATTGGGGAAGTCGTATAGGGCTTATTTTAGCTGTTGCTGGAAATGCTATTGGTCTTGGTAATTTCTTAAGATTTCCTGTTCAAGCTGCAGATAATGGTGGTGGTGCTTTTATGATCCCTTATATGATTTCTCTTCTTGTTTTAGGAATTCCCCTTTTACTTGTTGAATGGTCTCTTGGAAGATATGGAAGTGTAATTAATCATTCTACTGCTCCAGCAATATTTAATAACCTTTGGAAAAATCCTATTTCAAAATATATAGGTATACTTGGTATTATAATTCCGCTTATTGTAGTTGTTTATTATACATATATTGAAAGCTGGACATTGCTTTATAGTATTTTTAGCCTTTTTGGATTAACCCCTTCAGTATCCGTAGATACTGCAAATGGTGAATATTTAAAACCTTTCAAAGATTTTCTAATTTCTATTATTGGGGCAAACAGTGAAGGTTTACTTTTATCACCTTCAATTTATGCATATATATTTTTCCTAATAACTTTATTAATAAATTTATATATCCTCTATAGAGGAATAACTGCTGGAATTGAAAAAGTTGCAAAATTTGCTCTACCTGCCATTTTTATAATGGCAATTATATTAATGGTCAGAGTATTTACTTTAACATCTCCTGATGGTAGAAATTTCTTAGATGGTTTAGGTTTTTTATGGAATCCAGATTTTTCAGCTTTAACTGATCCTAAAGTATGGCTTGCCGCAGCTGGACAAGTTTTCTTTACTTTAAGTGTTGGATTTGGAGCAATAATGGTCTATGCATCATATATTAAACCAAAAGATGACATAGCCTTAAATGCTATTTCTGGTGCATCTGTAAATGAGTTTGCTGAAATTATATTAGGTGGATCTATTGCTATTACTGCATCTGTAATATTTTTTGGTATTTCTACTACTGCAGAAATTGCACATCAAGGAGCTTTTAATCTTGGTTTTATGGCACTTCCTGCTATATTTGCAAATATACCTTTTGGGCAGTTTTTTAGCTTTTTATGGTTTTTACTTTTATTCTTTGCAGGAGTAACTTCCTCAATTGCCCTTTCTCAACCTGCAATAGCTTTCTTAGAAGATGAGTTTGGATTTCCAAGAAAAAAATCTGTTTTAATCCTAGGTTTATTCTTATTTATTTCAGCACATATACCTATCTTCATAAAAGGAGCATTAGATGAACTAGATTTTTGGGTGGGAACTTTTGGACTTATTCTTTTTGCTCTTTTTGAAGTGCTTGTATTTTTCTGGTTTTTTGACTCTAAAAAAGCATGGCAAGAAATGACAAGGGACAATGATATAAAGATACCTTCTTTCTTTTATTACTTGATAAAGTATATAGTACCTCTTATTTTAATTGTTATCCTAATATCATGGGGAATTGATTATCTTCCTAAGAAAATTAGTGAAAATACATTAAATATTTGGATAGCAAGAGGATTTATAGTATTTACTATTATTATTTCTATTCTTTTAGTAAAATATTTATGGAATAAAAGAGGTAAACAATAATGGAAGGACATTTACTTAATATATATGGAGCTTTATTTTTAGCTGTATCTTGGGGAATAGTAATATGGTTAAATATATTCTCTTTTTCAAAAATTTTATCTAAAAATAATAAATCTTAGGAGGAACAAATGTCAGTAGAAAGAACCTTAATGCTTGTAAAACCAGATGCAGTAAAAAGAAATTTAGAAGGAAAAATTATTGCTCATGTACAAGAAAAAGGATTTAAGCTTGTAGCATTAAAAAAATTAAGATTAACAAAACAACAAGCTGAAAAATTTTATTATGTACATAAAGAAAGACCTTTTTTTGATGAATTAACTGATTTTATGTCATCAGGTCCTATTGTTGCTATGGTATGGGAAGGTGAAAATGCAATTTCTAAAATTAGAGAAATTATGGGAGCAACAAATCCTGAAGAAGCAGAAGAAGGAACTTTAAGAAAACTATATGGTACAAGTATAGGTGAAAATGCAGTTCATGGTTCAGATTCTAAAGAATCAGCAGCATATGAAATACTATTTTTCTTTAGTGAGTTAGAAATTGTTGAATAGATATATTCCTTTTTTAATTTTATTATTGCTTGGTATATTATTAGGATTTAGTATATCTTTAACATTTATTGTAGCACCTTTAATGTTTTCTCATTTTAGCCAGCGTTTTGCTGGCGAAATTATGCAAACTATTTTCCCTTATTATTTTGCTTCTGGATGGCTAATTGGGATTATTATTTATACTTTTATAGCTATTTTATCTTTGAAAGAAAAAGAGATTGTCAAAAAATTAAAATCTTTTATAATTGCTTTATCTATAATGATATTCTCTTATATGGCTTTACATAAAGCTATCTTACCAATTGCAGAAAGTTTAAATAATCAATATTACTCTTTATTAGATGCAGGGAAAAAAGAAGAAGCTGTTTTAATAAAAGAAAAATTTAAAAAAGTTCATGCTATATCTTCAAGTTTGAATTTAATGAATATTCTTATACTTGCATTTTTGTTTTATAACTTTTACTTTAAAATAAAGAATAAAGAGTTATAACCGAATAAATTATAAATTATATAACATCAGGAAGGTTTTATTATGGAAAAAAAAGGTTCTGTTTTAAATGAAATATCATTAATAGTTCTTGGTGGTTCAGTAGTTGGTGCAATTTTTGTTGGTATTTTAGTATATTTTCTTCTTGCTTCAGCAGGAGACCCTTCAGCATTAAATAAAGCAATAATTTCAACAATAATTATAGAAGTAGCATTTTTAATTCCTGTTTATATGATTAGAGTATTAATTGACAAATATATAATTCAGAAAATAAAAACAATTGAAAAAGCCCTTAATGAAGTTAGTATGGGTAATTTAGACCATAAAGTAGAAATCAAAGGTAATGATGAGTTGGCTCAATTAGGAGAAGCTTTTGAAAGAATAAGAATAAGCTTAAAAACAATAATGGAAAAATTAGAGAAAGAAGAATTATAAACCTAAAAAAATAGGTGCTATTATGGAAGATTTAAAATTTTATTCAGATGCTTTATTTGATTTAGCAAATAAAGTAAATGCGTATTTTACAGCTATATATATAGGAGAAGAACCTTTTTTATCATATTGTAGAGATAAAAATAAAGAAAATACATTAACAGAAATTCTATCTTTGCTTATAAGAAAAATGTATACATCAGAAGAATTAATAGAAGGTTTTGGAACAGAATATGCATTTGCAGAAGGTAAAGATTTTGCAATATTCTTATTAAGAATAAAAGATGATATTTTCGTAGCAACTATTATTGATGAGAATCCTAATTTTGCACTATTAAAATATGAAAATGAAAAACTTTCTAAAAAGTTAATAGATAAAATAGAAGATATTAAAAATTTAAAAGGTTCAAAAGAACAGCAAGAACATATGGAAAAAGAAGAAATACCTTCAGAGATAGAGCAGTTAGAAGAATCTTTAAAGGAAAAAGAGGAAGTTCCTAGTTCTAAAGAAATATCAGAAGAAGAAATTCCATATGATATTGAAAATTTAGAAGAAGTATTATCAAATAATGAAGAATCTTTAAAAGAACAGGAAAAAGTATCAGAAAAAGAAAATTCATCTAAGATTAAGAATTTAGAAGAAGAAATTTCAACAGAACAAAAAGAGATTGAAGAAAAGGTGCCTTCCCTTGAAGAAATATTAGAAGAAGGAGAAGATATTCCTGTAGAAGAAGACATATTAAATGAATTAAAGCAAGAGTTTATTAAAGAAATAGGCCCTGTTGGAAAGATTTTATTTAATACACATCTAAAAAATTTAGGCAAAATTACAAAGAAAAATTTAAAATTATTTACAGATAAGTTAGCAGATGAGATACCTGAAGAAGAAAGAAAGCTTAAGTTTTTGCAAGAAATTAAAAGCATTATTAAAGGAGGCAATAAAGAATGAGTATCAATTTTGAAGATATACTGAAAGATTTAGTGAGGGATACAGGGGCAGAAGGAGCTATCTTAGTTAGCCCTGATGGTCTTACAATTGCTTCTATACTTCCACCTGATGTTGAAGAAGATAGAGTAGCTGCTATGGGTGCTGCAATACTTTCCTTAGGAGAAAGAGTTGCTACTGAACTTAATAAAGGAGAACTTGAACAACTTTATGTAAAAGGTACAAAAGGATATGTAATATTTACTGGAGTCAAAGATTTTGCTGTTCTTGGGATACTTGCACCACCTACAGTTAAATTAGGACTATTATTGATAGAAATAAAAAGAGCAATAAAAAAACTAGAAGAGATTATAGGATAAAAAATGGCTATTTCTGGTGATTTAGAAATATTCAATTTTGTTGATATTTTTCAAATTTTAAGAAAAGACAAAAAAGATGGCATATTAGTTGTAGAAAGTGAAGATAAAAAATTAGCTGTTTATTTTAAAGAAGGGGATATAGTTTTTATAAGACCAGTAAAAAAAGTTTTTTATATTTATTTAGATATTGATTTTTTAGCTGTCTTAAAAAAAGAAAATTTAGATAAGGATGATTTGTATAAATATTTAGTAGCAAGGCTTCCTATATTACTTGCTATAAAAAAAGGTAAATTTTCTTTTACTTCTGGATTTATAAAATATCCAGAAAATATAAAGCCTCAAATTCCAATAGAAAAATTAATAATGTATTTAAGTAGGCAACTTTCTCAAAATGAAGTAGAAAGAAAAATATCTGATCCAAAATTAATATATACAAAAGCTGAAAACTTTGAAGAACTGGCAAAAAAAGCTTATTTAACAGATATAGAAAAAAGGATTTTATTTTTAATAGATGGTAAAAAAACAGTTGAAGATATAAAAAAAGAGCTTAATGTAAAGGATTTAACATTAAAAAGAGCTTTATATGGAATGCTCGCTGCTGGAATAATAAAAAGAGTTAAAAGGGAGAAAAAATTGGGATTTAATCTTACAAAAAATCTACTGAAAAAAATAGTAAATGTAATTAAGGGATTATAAGATGGCAGAAAAACAGATAAAAATTGTTGTATCAGGGCCATATGCTGCAGGGAAAACCCAGTTTATTAATACTGTAAGTGAAATTCAAACTGTACAAACTGAAGCAAAAACAACAAAAACTGGTGAAAAAGAGAAAAAGTCTCATACTACAGTTGCAATGGATTTTGGAAAAATAAAAATAGATGATGAGCATGTATTATATCTTTTTGGAACACCTGGTCAATCAAGATTTGATTTTATGTGGGATATATTAGGAAAAGGTATGGTAGGTCTTATTGTATTAGTTGATAGTACTGACCCAAATACTTTCCATGAAGCAAGGAAAATAATAAACTTCTTTGAATCAAGATATCCTTCTCCTTTTGTTGTAGGATGTAATAAACAAGATTTAAAAGGAGCTTGGGATCCAAAAGATATAAGAACAGCTTTAGATTTAGATGAAGATGTTAAAGTATTACCTGTAGTAGCTCTCAACAAAGAAAGTGTAAAAAATGTGCTTTTAGAGCTTTTAGAAGAAATAGCAGAGTATATTTAATCTTCTAAGACTTTTTTCTTCCATTTTTGGGCTTTTTCTAAAAGCTCTTTTTTATTTAAAACTAAAACTTTTTTATTTAGCACTTTTATATCTCCATTTATTATAACTGTATCCACATCTTTTCCATTTGATGAATAAACTATTTGGGTATAAGGATCAAAAACTGGCTGTAAATGAGGATCATTAATATCCATTAAAACAATATCTGCAAACTTTCCTATTTCTAAACTTCCAATTTTATCTTCTTTTCTTATAGCTTTAGCTCCATCTAAGGTTGCCATTTTTAGAGCTTCTTTTGCATTTAAAACAGTTGGATTTAATGTATATCCTTTATGAAGTTTAGCAGCAGTTGATATTTCCCCAATTATATCTAAATCATCATTTGATGCTGTTCCATCTGTTCCTATAGCAACAGTAACTCCTTTTTCAATCATTTTTGGAATAGGTGCAACACCTGATGCAAGCTTCAAATTACTTTCTGGACAGTGAGCTACTTTTACATTTTTTTCTGCAAGAATATCTATTTCTTCTTCTGTTGGATGAACCATATGAGCTGCTAAAACTCTTTCATTTAAAACTCCTACTTTTTCAAGATGTTTAACAGGTGTATTTCCATATCTTTCTTTAATATCATTTACTTCAAACTGGGTTTCTGAAACATGTATATGATATAAAACATCATATTTTTCAGCTAAATTAAATGCTTTTTTTAAAGTATCAGGTGAGCATGTATAAGGGGCATGGGGACCAACTGCTGGAAATATATTTTCATCTTTTTCAAAATGCTTTATAAAATCTTCTGTTTTTGCTATTCCTTCATCTGCATTTTTTGCTCCTGGTGTTGGAAAATCAAGTATTCCAGTACATAAAACTGCCCTCATTCCTACTTCTTTTACAGATTGAGCTACTGCATCTTCAAAAAAATACATATCTACAAAAGTTGTTACTCCATTTCTAAGCATCTCATAACAAGCAATATCTGTTCCATCTTTGACAAATTCATAACTTACAAGTTTTCCTTCTGCTGGCCATATATACTCTTCAAGCCAAACTTTTAAAGGATTATCACTACCATATCCTCTAAGCAAAGTCATTGCCGCATGGGTATGGGTATTTATAAGTCCAGGTATTGCTATTTTATTTTTACCTGAAATTGTTTTCCCAAAATACTCATCTTTTTTATTTTTTCCTATATCTATAATTTTTCCATCTTTTATTACAATATCTGAATCTTTATATTCAGTAAAATTCTCATCCATTGTTAATATATAAGAAATATCTGTAATTATAAGGTCTGCCTTTTTCATTTTTACTCCTGCTTTAAAATGTTTTATATATAGTATAACTAAACTTGAATAAACTCTCTTAATTTTTTACCAATATCTTTTTCTTTCATTAAAGACTCACCTATTAAAAATGCATCTACCCCTGCTTCTTTTAGCTCTAAAATTTCATTTTTAGAAGAAATTCCACTTTCTGCAACTACTACTTCCACACTATTTTCTTTTAACCAAGGACAAAGCTTTTTAGAAATATTTATATCAACTTGAAAAGTATCTAAATCTCTATTATTTACTCCAACTATTTTTGCATTAGATTTTATTGCTTTTTCTCCTTCTTCTTTTGAAAATATTTCAACAAGAGGTTCCATACCAAAACTTCTTCCATAATCTATAAGCTGTTTCAATCTATCTGAAGATAATATTCTTACAATTAATAAAAAGCTATCAGCCCCTTTTGCATAAGCTTCTAAAATCTGTCTTTCATCAATTATAAAATCTTTTCTCATTACAGGAATATTTACTACTTTACTTACCTGCTCAACATATTCAATACTTCCTTGAAAATATTTTTCATCTGCTAGAACAGATATAGCAGCTGCCCCATTTTCTTCATAAATCTTTGCTATTTTTACAGGATTAAAATCTTCTCTAATAATGCCTTTTGAAGGAGATGCTTTTTTTATTTCTGCAATAATATTTATTTTTTCCTTTTTTAAAGCAGATTTAAAATCTCTTATAGATTTCCTTTTTTCTGCCAAGTTTTCAAGAGTTTTTATATATTCAGGTGTATATTTTTTAAGTTCTTCGTATTTGGTTTTTACTATTTTATTTAGTATATTCAATATTTGCCTCTTTTATAATTTTTATCATATTATTATATCAATTTGAAACTGATATAATGGAAAAAAATAACTATTATTAATATGGAGGTAAAATTATGTCTGAAATAAAAAATAAACCTGAGATTTTAGCACCTGTAGGACATTATGAAGGATTAGCAGCTGTAATAAAAGCAGGTGCTGATGCAATATATATGGGTTGTGGAAGAATAAATCAAAGAGCAAGAAAAGCAAATTTTGATATTGAAGATGTAAAAGAAATAAGAAAAATTACTCAAGATAAAGGTATTAGGCAATATATAGTTTTAAACTCAATAGTATTTGAAGAGGATCTTCCAGAAATAAATGAAACTTTACATCAATTAAAGGAAATTGGAGTAGATGCAGTAATAGGATGGGATATGGCTGTTTTATCTAAATCTTTAGAACTTGGTATAGAAACCCATCTTTCTACTATGGCATCTGTTTCTAACTCTCAAGCAGCAAAATTTTATGAAAATATGGGAATAAAAAGAATAGTACCTGCTAGAGAAGTTAAATTAGAAGGACTTTTAGACCTAAAAAGAAAAACAAATCTTGAAATAGAGATATTCATACATGGTGCTATGTGTATGGCAGTTTCAGGAAGATGCTTTTTATCCCATGATGTTTTTGAAACTTCAGGAAATAGAGGAGAATGCAATCAGGTTTGTAGGCATGAGTTTGAGGTTAAAATAACATCCAAAAACACAGGAACAGATTTTGTTTTAGGTAGTGATTATGTTTTATCTGCAAGAGATTTAGTAACAATAAATTTTGTTGATAAATTAATGTGGGCAGATAGCTGGAAAATAGAAGGTAGAAATAAAAATCCAGATTATGCATATATGGTTACAAAAGCATATAGAGAAGCAAGAGATAGAATATTAAATGGAGAATGGGAAACTAAAGGATGGAAAGATTTATGGGATATGCTTGAAAGAGTTTACCATAGAGAATGGGATAGTGGATTTTATTTTGGAGAAGGCTTATTTGGAATTAATAAATCTATAGCAAAAGAGCAAAAACTTTATGTTGGAGAGGTAGTACATTACTATCCTAAAATCTCTGTAGCAGAAGTAAAAATAATAAACAACCCAATGAAAATAGGAGATACAATTCATATAATTGGTAAAAAAACAGGAGTAGTTAGACAAAAAGTAGAATCAATGCAGATAGATAGAAAAAATATAGAAGTAGCAGAAAGAGGAACAGTTGTAGGATTAAAAACAACTGAAAAAGTAAGAAAAGGAGATAAAGTTTATGTAATGAAAGAAGTTGAAAATTCCGATATTATAAATAATAAATTACAAAAGGTGGGATAAAAATTGGAAGATAAAGAAGAAATAAAATGTAAATATTTTAAGTATTACGATGATTCAAATATTTATAAGTATAAAAGAGATATACCACCAGAAGATTTTAAAAATATTACAAATATTTTAAAAAAGGAAATATCTTTTTTAGTAAAAAATTATATTCCCCCTTTACCAAAGCAATATGAATTATGGTTTCCTGTATTTTGTTATATTGTAGAAAATAAAAAGGAATTGTCAGATTTAGAAATTAAAGGATTATATAGAAAACTATATGAAGATGTAGAAGATTTTAGTAAAGGTGATATTCCTAGATTAGCTATAGATAAAATTTCTCATATTTCAGAGGAGATAGAACATACTCTTGAAGATATTATAAAAAATATTGAAATCCATCAAAAAAATTTAGATAAACATACAGAAAGGATAGAAAATAAAAAAGAAGAAATAAAGGAAGAATCTCTACTTTTTTATATTAAAAAAATTCTTGAAGAACTTCAGAATATCAAAGAAGAAAATCAAATTCAAAGTAAGAAACTTCAAGAATACCATGAAGAAATTAGAAAATTAAGAGAAGAACTAAAAATAACAAAAAAAGAGGCTGATCAAGACTTTTTAACTGATTTACCTAACAGAAGAAGATTTTTTAGAGCATTAGAAGATTTTCTTAAAGATTTTAAAGAGAAAGGATATATATTTTCATTAATACTATTAGATGTAGACAATTTTAAAAAGATTAACGATACTTATGGACATCCTGTAGGAGATTTGGTTTTAAAAGATATTTCTGCTGTTTTAAGATTTTATCTTAGGGCAAATACAGTATCAGGAAGAATTGGTGGAGAGGAATTTGGTATAATTCTTCCTGGTGTAGATATTGAAAATGCCAAAAAAGTTGCAGAAAGATTAAGACAGATTTTTGAAACAAGGAAGGTACATACGAATGGAGATATTATAAATTATACTGTAAGCTTAGGAGTTACTCAGGTAAAAGAAGGAGATACTGTAGACACTATTTACCAAAGGGCTGATGAAGCTTTATATGAAGCTAAAAAAACAGGTAAAAATAAGGTGGTAGTTAAGTTATAAGGAGGGTTAAATGGCATTTCCTATTCATAGACCAAGAAGACTTAGAAAAAATGAGAATATAAGAAGGCTTGTAAGAGAAACGAAACTTTCTATTGATGATTTAATTTATCCATTATTTATAGAAGATGGAAAAAATATAAAAACAGAAATACCATCTATGCCGGGAATTTATAGATATTCCTTAGATAAATTGGATGAAGAGCTTAAAGAAATAATAGATTTAAATATTCCTGCAGTTTTACTTTTTGGAATACCTTCCTACAAAGATGAGATTGGAAGTGATACATGGAATGAGGAAGGGATAATTCAAAAAGCTATTAAATATATAAAAGATAAATATCCAGAACTTTATGTAATAACTGATGTGTGTTTTTGTGAATATACTGAGCATGGACATTGTGGAGTATTATGTTGTAATGATGTTGATAATGATAAAACCTTAGAAAATACAAAAAAACAGGTAATATCTCATGCAAAAGCTGGAGCTGATATGGTAGCTCCGTCTGGAATGATGGATGGAGTAGTAAAAGTAATAAGAGAAGCTTTAGATAGTGAAGGTTTTGTAGATATTCCAATTATGTCTTATTCAGCAAAATACGCATCTTCTTATTATGGACCTTTCAGAGATGCTGCAGAATCTGCACCAGCCTTTGGAGATAGAAGGACTTATCAGATGGATCCTGCAAATAGAAGAGAAGCCTTAAAGGAAGTTGCTTTAGATCTTGAAGAAGGTGCAGATATTGTTATGGTAAAACCTGCTTTAGCATATTTAGATATTATTTCAGATGTAAAAAATAATTTTAATGTTCCTGTTGCTGCTTATAATGTAAGTGGAGAATATTCTATGATAAAAGCAGCAGGAAAATTAGGATGGATTGATGAAAAGAAAGTAATCTTTGAAACATTAACCTCAATCAAAAGGGCTGGAGCTGATATAATAATAACTTATCATGCAAAAGAGGTTGCAAAAGAAATTGGATAAAAAAATTAAATTTTTGTATATATATACAGTTGGGTTAACTATATTTTCTTTTATCATTTTTTATATATTAATTAATACAAAAAAAGACTATAAAGAATTTCAAAAAAATTATCAAACTGAAATTGTATCTTTACAGAAAGAAGTATTAGTTTTAAAAGAAATTTTAAAAGATAGAGAAAAAGAACTTGAAAAAACAAAAAAAGAAAAGGAAGAAATAGAAACAAAATTAAAAAATATTGAAGAAAAGATAAAAAAAGCCAATCATTATTTGGAAAGAAAAGGCATAAAAGTTGAGCTTCCAGAAGGTGGTATATATATTCCTGAAAATAGCAAAAAAATTCATCTATATGCAGGTAATTTAGAAAAAAGTATAACTAAACTTTTAAAAACTATTCAAGATATTCCTGTAGGTGTACCTTTATATGGCAAAATCACCTCAGGTTTTGGAGTAAGAAGAGATCCTTTTACAGGTAAAAAGGCTTTCCATACAGGTATTGATCTTAGAGCTACTTTTAAACAACCAGTATTTGCTACTGCAAATGGAAAGGTTGTTTATGCAGGCTGGGGCAGAGGATATGGAAAAATGGTAAAAATAAAGCATAAATACGGTTTTACAACTCTTTATGCTCATATGTACTATATAAAAGTAAAGACAGGCCAATATGTTAAAGCTGGGCAAATTATAGGTTATGCAGGAAGTACAGGTAGGTCAACAGGTGTTCATCTTCATTATGAAATAAGAAGATATGGAAAACTTATAGATCCAAAGAAAATGCTTTATTTAAATAGTAAAAACAGGATATAACAGTGAAAAAAATAGCTTTAGTTGACGGCTCATCATATATATATAGAGCTTTTTATGCACTTCCACCTTTGACAGCTCCAGATGGAAGACCTACAGGAGCTATTTATGGCTTTTTAAGAATGATATTAAAACTTATTAATGACCTTAATCCTGAATATATAGCAGTAATTTTTGATAAAGGAAAAATAACATTTAGAACTAAACAGTATGAAGATTATAAAGCTACTAGAAAAGAAACGCCAGATGAGTTAAAACAACAAATCCCAGAAATAAAAAGATTATTAAAATTATTTGGAATAAAAGTTTTAGAAAAAGAAGGTTTTGAAGCAGATGATATTATTGCAACTCTTGCTAAAAAAGCAAAAAATAAAGGCTTTAAAGTTTATGTTGTAACACCTGACAAGGATATGATGCAACTAGTAAGTGAGAATATATATCTTCTAAATCCTGTTTCAAATATTATTTTTGATAAAGAGAAAGTAAAAGAGAAATATGGAGTTTATCCTGAGCAGTTCATAGATTACCAAGCTTTAGTAGGGGATACTGTAGATAATATTATAGGAGTAAAAGGAGTAGGTCCTAAAACTGCATCTAAGCTTTTAAATCAATATGGAAATATTGAAAATATATTAAATCATTTAGATGAACTTTCTCCAAAATTACAAAAAGCTTTTCAGGAAGCTATAGACAGACTTGAAAAAAATAGATTTTTAGTAAAATTAGATGATAATGTACCTTTAGATATAGAAATAGAAAACTTAAAAAGAGAAAAAATAGATTGGGAAAGTTTAATAAAGGAGTTTGAGAAACTTGGATTTAAATCATTATTGAAAGAAATTGGAAATAAGGAGCAAAAATATGAAAAAAAAGAAAAAAGCCAAAGAACCTTGTTCTAAGAAAATTAAATTTACTGAAGAGGAAGTTATAGCAAGATTAAAAAAACATTTTCCAAGTCCTAAAACAGAACTTAATTATAAAAATCCTTTTGAATTAATAATTGCAGTACTTCTTTCAGCTCAAACTACAGATATAAAAGTAAATGAAGCAACAAAAATACTTTTCAAAAAGTATCCAACTCCAGAAAAACTTGCAAAAGCTGATATAGAAGACCTTTATGAAATTCTTCGTCCTATAAATTACTATAGAAAAAAAGCTCAATATATTAAAGATGTAGCAAAATATATTGTTGAAGAGTTTAAAGGGAAAATACCAGACACAATAGAAGAATTAGTTAAACTTCCGGGTATAGGAAGAAAATCAGCATCTGTGATACTTGTAAATGGATTTCATAAACCAGCTATTGTTGTAGATACTCATGTTAAAAGAGTGTCAAAAAGATTAGGGTTAACATGCCATAATGATCCTGAAAAAGTAGAAAAGGATTTAGCAGAATTTTTTTCAAAAGAAAACTGGATATATATATCAAACGCTTTAGTACTGTTTGGAAGATATATATGTAAAGCAAGAAAACCTTTATGTAAAGAATGTCATTTAAATGATATATGCCCATATCCAGAAAAAAATCTATAAAGAGGTAAAAAAATGAAGGCTTTAATAGATAGAATAAAAAGAGAAAAAGGAAAAATACTAATATTTACTCATGAAAACCCAGATGCAGATGGTATTGGTAGTATGCTTGCCCTTTATGAGTTTTTAAAAAATGAAGGTAAAGATGTAGAATGTGCAATGAAAGACCCAGCACCTGCAATCTTAGATTTCTTACCAAATATAGATAAAATAAAAAAATTACCAAATGAAAAAACATATGATTTAGCAATACTTGTTGATGCTGCTGGAGCCTTTAGAGCAGGAACTAAAATAAACGCAAAAGAGATAATAAGAATAGATCATCATATAGGTGGTAATAAAGAAAGTAATTATGATTTTATAGATACATATGCTCCTTCAACTACTTTTTTAGTTGCAAAAATTCTTCGTTATTGGAATGAAGAAAAGATAAATTCTAATATTGCAACAAATTTATATACAGGCCTTTTAACAGATACAGGTTCATTTAGATATAACAATGTTGATGATGAAGCTTTTGAAATGGCTGAATTTTTAGTAAAAAAAGGAGCAGATCCTACTTATATTGCAAATATGATTTATGAAAGAAATAAATTAAGTACAATAAAACTTTTACAGCTTACACTTTCAACTTTAAAGTTATATGCAGAAGGAAAAATAGCTTCTTTAATAGTTGAAAGAAAATATCTCCATGAAACAGGTGCTTTAGAAGAAGAGACAGAAGGATTTGTAAATTATGCAAGAAGTATAGATGGTGTTGAAATAGCTTTCATAATGATTCAAAAAGAAGATCCTGATCTTTGGAGAGTATCGATTAGAGGAAAAGGAAATATTGATGTAAGAGAAATTGCTGAATATTTTGGCGGTGGTGGACATAGAGATGCAGCAGGTTGTAGAATAAGAGGTAAAAAAGAAGAGGTTTTAAATAAATTAGTTGAAAGAGCAAAACAACAATTAGAAAAAGAACTAAATATTAGCTATTCAACTATATAGATTAACGGTATTTAGTTTAAAAGTAGTTTGTTATTTTTAATATAGATTTGATAATTCAGAATACCTTAAAAATTTAGTACTTAAATTTGGCTAATTTAATATAAATTTTTAATTATTTTTGGTATCTTCCTGTTTTAAATATCTAATAGCATCTTTATACATATTATAAAATCCAGCTATAATACCAAGAATTAAAAATATGATTTTAAATAAATAATCTTTATGGAATAAGTTATCAAAAATATAACCAAGAAAAAGGCCTACAATAATTCCTGATATAAGATGTAGGCCTATCGCAGAAACTGTTAGATATTTGGATACTTTTCTATTAATCATTTTAAGTTGAGGACATCCATCATATCATAAAGTCCTGCAGGTTTATCTTTTATCCATTTAGCAGCTTCTATAGCTCCTCTTGCAAAAATATCCCTTGAGCCTGCTTTATGGGTTAACTCTATTCTTTCTCCAAGACCTGCAAATATTACAGTATGATCTCCAACAACATCTCCACCTCTAAGTGCGAAAACTGCTATTTCATCAGAAGGCCTTCCATTTGGATATTCTCCATTTCTACCATATACTACATTTTCAATTCCTGTTTCTTTTTTTAGAATATCAACAAGTTTTACAGCAGTTCCTGAAGGTGCATCCTTTTTAAATCTATGATGCATCTCAATAACTTCAATATCATATCCTTTATCTTTTAAAGCTTTAGCAGCCTCTTCAACAAGTTTAAATAAAAGATTAACTCCAATACTCATATTAGGAGCTAAAACAACTGGAATATCTTTTGATAATTCTTTAATTTCCTTTAATTCTTCATCATTAAAACCTGTAGTCCCGATTACCATACCTTTTTTATTTTTATCTGCTGCTAAAAGTCTCAAATGAGACAAAGCTGCTTCTGTAGAGTTTGAGAATTCTATAACAACATCAGTAATATCTATTACCTTAGATAAATCTGAAACTATTGGTGCATCTAAATCAACGTTTAAAATTTCTCCAACTGTATCATGAGTATGGGCACAATCTGGGCTTTCAATTCCTGCAACTATTTCTATATTTGAATCTTCATATGCAAGTTTTGCGATAGTTTTTCCCATTCTTCCAAGAATACCTGATATTGCTACTTTTACCATCTTAACCTCTTACGCATCCATTTTTTCTTCAGGATTAAAAACTATGTTTGCAAGATTATTTAATGCATCATTTACTTGATCTGGAGGAACCACATAAGGTGCAATAGCAATATCTACATCTTCAGTAAATATTGTATCTTTTAAAAGTTGTTGAAGCTTTTCTAACTCTTCAGGAGTTACATCTTTTCTAAATATTTCTTCTATAGGCTTTTCACTTACAAAAAAACCTACTAGAGCAAATGGATATGCTTTTCTTTCTTCTTCCATAAAATTCTCCTTTCTATTAAAATAAAATTAAGAAACTCAGTGTTAAAATTTATACTAAAAATATATTACGCTTATAACATAACTTTAATAATTACTAATTAATAAAACTTTTCTTAAATCTCTTCAAGCTTTAGTGTGCCTGTTGCTGTGAGTTTTCTTTCACAGTCCTAGACATTAAAATTCCCCATAAAAATAAAAATTGAGTAAGCATTAATATTAAAAGAATTAATTCCGGAAAAGAGTTTACCCAGTTTTGCATTTTTTCAAACCTCCTTTTAAGTTTTATTTAGTATATCTAAATACTGTTTATATATCAAATATAATCCTTCCATAGCCAAAAATTTATCTACTATATGTTTTTCTTCTATACAATTTGATATTAGTTCAGAATTTCCTCCTGTCAATATTATATTAAAATTTTTCTTTGTTTTTGATTTTATTTTCTTTATCAGTCCATCTATAAGACTACAATATCCATAAAATATTCCTGATTTTATACTATCTACAGTTGTTTTTCCTATGATATTTTTTGGCTTTTCTACTTTTACCATAGGAAGTTTAGAAGTTTTTGAAAAAAGAGTATCTACACTACTTTCTATTCCAGGGAATATTAAGCCACCTTCATACTCTCCTTTTTCATTTACTATATCAAAAGTAATAGCAGTACCAAGATCAATTACAATTAGAGGTGGATTTTGCTTTTTTAAGGCAGAAAAAGCATTAACTAATCTATCAATTCCTACTTCATCTGGATTTTTGTATTTATTTACAATAGGTACTTTTATATCTTTTCCTACAATTAATGGATTTTTCCCTAATAATTTTTCAATTGCTACAAATATTTTTTGTTCTATCTGAGGTACAACTGAAGATATAATACAATCTTGAGGTTTGTTTTTTTCTATAGAAAAAATATTAAAAATATCTAAAAACCAATCATCTATTGTTTTTTCCCTATTTGAAGCAAGTTTATAACTTTTTATAAATTTATATTCTTTTATAAATCCTATTTCAACAGTAGTATTTCCTATATCTATACCTATTATCATTTTAAGACCAAGTTATGATAATTAAAAAAGTATTCATCTATAGCATTATATATCTCTTTTGCAAATCTTTTTAAAAATCTTTCATTTTTCAATTTTTTAATATCTTCTTTATTTGTTAAAAAAGCAGTTTCTATTAAAACAGATGGTATTCCAGGGGTTTTTAATACTGCAAAATTTGCACTATCTATATCTCTTACCTTTGTTATTTTTTTTAATTGATTTTTTAATATATATGCAAAATTTCTTCCTTCTGTCATAGTAGTATTTATAGCAAGTTCTGCAACAACATTATTTACATAAGTATTCTTACTTACTTTAACTAATTTTATCACTGCTTTGTTTTCTCTTTTTTCTACAAGCCTTGCTAATTTTGATTTTGCACCTTTAAGACTTAAAGTATAAATATAAGTTCCATTTATTTTTGGGTTTGGATTTGTATTACAATGAATACTAATAAAAATATCTGCATGTTTTTTTATGGCAAACAATGTTCTTTCATATAAACCTACATATCTATCTGTGTTTCTAGTTAAATAAACCTTATATACTTTGTCTTTTTCTAAATATCTTTTTAATATTTTTGCTAATTTTAAAGTAATATCTTTTTCTTTAACTCCATTAGCAATTGCTCCTGGGTCTTTTCCACCATGTCCTGGATCTATTACTATAACTATTGGTTTTATTATTTGTTCTTTATTAAGTTCTTTTATTACTACATCATATAAAGGGTCTTGTTTTCTTTTTATAAGTTTTGGCTGGATAATAATTTGAGGTTTATCTGTTATATCTTCTTTTTCACCTGTAATAATTTTAGTAATTAGTCTATTTAGCCTTTCATAATCAGAAATTTTCTTAGAGTATTTGGTTTTTTTTAATAAGTTTTTATGTTTTTTTTCAAAAAAGATTATAGATATGCCATTTTTATATTTTTTTAATTTAAAATATCTTTTTGTTTTTTGTATAACAAGTTTTAATCCATCTTTTGATTTAATTATAGATATATCTTTTACATATTTTTTATTTGGTTTTATATATTTTAATTTAAAGTTTTTGTCTTTTATCTTAAAGACAAGATAATTCTCATCAAAAAATGGTATTTTTTGTATTTTATATGCATTTATTACTACTTTATATCCATTTTCCGTATTATAAGCCTTTAAATATCCAGCTACGGATAAATTAAATATTAATAGCTGGAAGATTATTAGAAATTTAAAAGTTTTCAAAACTATTATTTCCTTTATTTCAAAACTCAATATTATATAATTATTAAATCGTAAAATATAAAAAAAACTTGAGGAAAAAACCATTGAAATTAGGAGTAAATATAGACCATATAGCAACTATTAGAGAAGCAAGAAAAACTTATGAACCAGATCCAATTAATGGAGCAATCATTGCAATAAAAAATGGAGCAGATCAAATCACCCTTCATTTAAGAGAAGATAGAAGGCATATTCAAGATGAAGATTTACTTAGATTAAAAGCAACAATAAAGGAAGTTCCTATTAATCTTGAAATGGCTCCAACTGAAGAAATGAAAAATATAGCAATAGATGTAAAAGTTGATAGGGTTACTTTAGTTCCAGAAAAAAGACAGGAAATAACAACAGAAGGTGGTTTAGATGTAATTTCTACTTTAGATTATCTACGGAGTTTTGTAAAAGAACTAAAAAATAATGGAATAAAAGTTTCTCTTTTTATAGACCCAGAAAAAGATCAGATAGATGCAAGCTTAGAAACAGGTGCAGACGCAGTAGAACTTCATACTGGTGAATATGCAAATGCTTATGGTGAAAATATTTTAAAAGAGTTAAAAAGACTTCAGGATGCAGCAATTTATGCAAAAGAAAAAGGTTTATCTGTTTTTGCAGGACATGGATTAACTTATGAAAATGTTCAACCAATAGCACAGATTCTTGAGATTGAAGAACTAAATATTGGCCATTCTATAATAGCAAATTCAGTATTCCTAGGTTTAGATAAAGCAGTTGAAAAAATGAAAAGATTAATATTAGAGGCAAGATTAAGATGTGTGGAATAATTGGATATATTGGAAATAGAAAAGCAGTACCAGTTTTACTTTATGGACTTCAAAGACTTGAATATAGAGGTTATGATTCTGCAGGTATAGCAGTTATTGATAGAGAAGAAGATAAAATAATTGTAGAAAAACAGGTTGGAAAAATAAAAGATTTACAAGAAAAATTATGGAATAAAAAGATAGAAGGAAATATTGGTCTTGGTCATTCAAGATGGGCAACCCATGGAGAACCTACAATAGAAAACGCTCATCCTCATACAAGTAAATCAGGAACAATAGCTATTGTACACAATGGAATAATAGAAAATTATTTAGAATTAAAGAAAGAGTTAGAAGAAAAAGGATATAAATTTAGGTCTCAAACAGATACAGAAGTAGTAGCTCACCTTATTGAAGAATTTTATAATGGCAACTTATTTGAAACAATACTAAATGTAGTCAAAAAATTAAAAGGAGCTTATGCTCTTGGAATAATCTCTTCTTATGAGCCTGATAAAATAATAGCTGTAAAAAAAGGAAGTCCATTAGTAATTGGTGTTGGGAAAGATGAAAACTTTATAGCTTCGGATATTCCTGCAGTTTTAGAATATACAAAAGATTTTATAATACTTGAAGATGATGAGATAGCAGTAATAACAAAGGATAATGTTGAAGTTTATGATATAAATGGAAATAAAATAAAAAAGGATATACTTCATGTAAATTGGGATATTTCTGCTGCTGAAAAAGCAGGATATAAACATTTTATGCAAAAAGAAATATTTGAACAACCAAGAACCGTAGCAGATACAATATCAGGCTTTTCATCTCAGATAAATGAAGATTTATACAATACAGTAGTGAATGCAGATAGAATTTATATTATTGCTTGTGGTACTTCTTATCATGCAGGATTAGTTGGAAAATTTTGGATTGAAAAATTTGCAAAAATACCAGTTGAAGTTGATTATGCTTCTGAATATAGATATAGAGATAAAATTATAAATGATAAAACAGTTATTATTGGAATAAGTCAATCAGGAGAAACTGCAGATACCAGATTTGCATTAATAGATGCACAAAAAGAAGGAGCTAAAACTATTGGTATTGTAAATGTAGTTGGCAGTTCTTTATCAAGAGAAGCAGATTATACTCTTTATACTTACTGTGGCCCAGAAATTGGTGTTGCAGCAACAAAAACATTTACAGCCCAATTAATAGTTCTACTTCTTTTTGCTTTAGAACTTGGACTAAAAAAGAATACTATAACAAAAGATCTATATGAAGATTTACAGCAGAAGATTTTATCAATACCTTCTAAAATAGAAAAAATTTTATTAAAAGAAAAATCTATAAAAGATATAGCTTATAAATATATGAATGCATCAGATTTTCTTTTCTTAGGAAGAAATATAAATTATCCTATAGCTTTAGAAGGAGCTTTAAAATTAAAAGAGATATCTTATATCCATGCAGAAGGTTATCCTGCAGGTGAAATGAAACATGGACCTATAGCATTAATAGATGATAAACTTCCTGTTGTTGCTTTGGCCCCTATGGATAAATTTTATGAAAAAATGATTTCAAATATTCAAGAAGTAAAAGCAAGAAAAGGAAAACTTATAGCAGTAGCTACAGAAGGGGATGAAAATATAAAAGAACTTGTAGATGATATTATCTATATACCAAAAACAGAAGATGAATTATATCCAATATTAACTGTTGTCCCTTTGCAACTTCTTTCTTATCATATTGCTACCTTACTTGGAAAAGATGTAGATCAACCAAGAAATTTAGCAAAGACAGTAACTGTTGAATGATAAAAAGCATCCTTTAAATTTTAAAAAATTGGTATAATTTTATTTTCAAAATTTATATTCTTAGGAGGATTGATGGATTGATAGGATTTGGACCACATTTAATGGTTGATGGTTATAATGCAAATTATGAAAAACTTGCAAGTGTTGAAGCAGTTACAGAGTTCTTAGAAACTACAGTTTCAGAAATAGGAATGACGAAAATAATGCCTCCTTATGTTTTCAAGTATGATGGAGGAGATAAACCTGAAGATTGGGGTGTTTCAGGATTTGTAATTATAGCAGAAAGCCATATTAGTATTCATACATTTCCAGAAAAAAGATATTTTTCAATAGATATTTTTTCTTGTAAAGATTTTGATATAGATAAAGCAATAAAACTAATTAAAGAATATTTTGAAACAGAAGATTTAGAAATAAGAACAACAGATAGAGGAACAGAATTTCCAAGAGATATTTCCATAGCAACATCTATTACAAACGCTCAAAGAAACAGACTTACATAATATCAAATAATATCAAAGCTCCCTTTGGGAGCTTTCTTCTAAACTTTTTTCCCCGATTTTAAATAGCAGTAGATATAATGGTAATAAAGCATCCCAGAAAAATGTAAATAAAGCACCTAAAAGATGGGTAGATAAAGGTATAAAAAGTAATATAGCAAATATATCCTCTTTATTTTTTATTTTGGCTTTTATGAATTTCTTAAAAAATATAAAAAATATAGCTATTTCAGCTATAATTCCAAGAAGTCCTATCTCAATAAACTCAGATAAAAGTATAAAGGATTCATACTTACCATAATCCTTAGGACTTTTTTCATGGGGAAGATAAGCACCAGACCATATACCATGACCTATTAAAAGATTTAATATATTTTTGTTTTTTATATCATTTTCAATGATCTTAATAGCATCAGAACCAATATCAACCCTTGTACTACTTAATCTATTTAAGGTTTGATAATTTATTTCATTTGGATGAGTAATAAGATAATTTAAAATCTGGAATCTTGGATCAGTTTTTGAAAGATATATATATCCTGATATTAAAGAAATTAAAAAAATGCTATTAATCGCAAAAAATATCTGTTTTTTAATAATTTTATTTCTATAAAGAACAAAAATAAATATTAACAAAGATATAGTTAAAGCTAAAATTGCCGATCTTCTTGTAGATAAAACTTCTATAGTAATAAAAAAGATAAATAAAAGAGAAAAAAGCATGACCAACTTTTTATTCTTATTAGACAGATAATATATAGCTATTCCAATAGCCATTATAGACATAAAAGCGTAAAACTGACCAACTTCAAACCAACCCCCCCAAATAGGTTTTACAACACCAATTTTATAAAAATGATAAAGTATAACTGGTATTAGTAAAACTCCAATAACTATAAATAAAAATACAAGATTTCTTACAAATTTTCTTTCTGGATTTATTTTAAAAAAATATAAAAACTGGAAAAGTCCTTCTTCTAATGCTTTATTGATTAATTTTGGATAATTTATTAATGTAGAAATTAAAGCTATCCCAATGAAAGAAACTAAAGGAATTTTTAAAGAACCTTCTAATTTTTTATCTTTAAAAAAGTCATAAAAACTCCATAAAACTCCTACTGCAACTAATATTTCAAATAAAGATATTGATAAGAAGGCAGAAACAGATAAAACATAAATATAAATATATTTTTTATTTTCCATACTTTTCCATCTTCTTTTTTAGTATATATTTTACATCATATATAGGAAAATCAGATGAGATATTATTCCTGAAATAAAACCTATAAAAGCTCCAACAACAACATCTATAGGAAAATGAGCTCCCATATAGATTCTTCCAAATGCTATCAGTAAAGCATATATAAACATAATAAAAACTGCCCATAATGGAAAGAAAAATAAAGAAACAGAAAATAAAGTAAAAGCATAAGCAGTATCTGCAGATGGAAAGCTTTTTAAACTAACAGGTTCTAAAAGATAAACATCTTCTAAAAGAGAAACAGGCCTTTTATGTCTAAAAATATATTTTAAAGTTGGCATAACTATACCAGTAATTAATAAAGCAATAATAAGCTGATAAATAGCATTAAGTTTTCCAAAATAATAAAAAATAGGTAAAAATAAAATTAAAGAATAACTTTTCCCAAGTAAAAAAAACTTTTTATAAAATTTGTCTAAGAATTTAGATCTTTTATTGTTAATAAATCTAAATAATTTTATATTCCATTTTAGTTTTAATTGCCAATCTTTACTCATTTAACCTCTATCCAGTTTGTAATTCCTGTAGGTCTAAATCCAAAATAAAAATTAAATATTTTAAAATCATACTCATAAACTTCCAGATGATATTTACCTTTTTCGTTTAGTTTATAAGAAAATTGATTTTTTTCTGTAATTAATATTGGTTTATTATCTTTTTTTAGTATTTTAACTAATTTTTTGTCTTTAAATTTTACAAAAAAAATGGCTTTTTCAGGAATTTCATCTCCTAAAAAATAAAATTTATTATTATTTTTTATAAATATATCACCAAATTTATGATTTAAAACTAAAAAACTTCTACCTTTTTTAAGTTCTTGTAATACTTCTTCTTTAGTTTTTATCTCTTTATCAGTGATTATATAATTTACAAGCCATTTGAAACCTGATTTATAAGAAGGAATTAATATTCCATGGGTATGCTCTTGATAAACAAATTTTATATGTAAGTCTAAACCTCCAATTATTTTTAAGTGAGATGCTCTTTCCCAATATAAATCAATCCATTTTTCAAGTGGAATTAATGCATTCCATTTTCTTATTACATTTAGTGTAAAAGGATATATAAGTATATTTTTAAGAAGTTTTAAACCTGTTTTTAACTTACTCCATACAACCATATCCTTTATATCAATAAGTTCATATAAATAACCTTCTTTAAAATCTCCTTTCCATTTATAATGCTCAAACTCAAAGTTGTTTGGATGAGATATTACAGGAAGGATATTTCCAAGTTTTAGAAGTCTTCCATTTTCTGTATTTATCTCAATTCCTGCAAAAATCTTATTATCTTCAAAATATTTATAATCATCATTGTTATGATCTGTAACAAAAACAAAATCTATATTGTTAATTTCCATTGCTTTTTTTATATCAGAAGGTTTACCTAAGGAATCAAAAGAAAACTGAGTATGGATATGGGCTATTACTTTATATTTTTTCAGATTTACATTTGGGAATTTATCTTCTAATAAACCATTTTCTTTCAATCTTAAGATTTTATATGGATAAAACTCCCAAAATATAATGTAGATAGCTAAAATAAATATTAACAGCTCTATCAATTATTCTTCCTTTTTTTATAAAGGTTATATATACTATATACACCAAAATAGATCATAAAAATTCCAACAACTGTTGGAAAAAAAGAAGCAAAAAATTTAGCCATTGCAAGCTCATTTTCAAAAGGATTTATTTTGAATAAAACTGGGGCATTCATATATACTGCATAAATACCTATTAAAATTGTTAAAATATAAATAAGATAAAGACTCAATTTAAACTACCTACAAAATTTTTAAAGTATAAATTTTATCATAGCTCTAAAATCCTTGGTATAATAACTTTATGACTCCAAGTTTAGAAATTTTAAAAGAAACTATAAAACAGCTTATAAATAAAGGTGATACCTATTCTTTAAAAAGATTATTAGAGAAGGTTTTAAAAGGAGATATTGTTTATGTATTTAAATATTTATCTCCACAAGAAAGAATAAAAGCTTTTAAAGTCCTTTTAAGTGTAGATTTAGAAAAAGCTTCTGATGTTTTATATGACCTTGATGAAGATGTACAGATAGAGATTTTAAGAAATCTACCATCAGAAGATACAGTAAAAGTACTTTTAACTTTTTCTCCAGGTGAAATAGCAAAAATAATAGATAAACTTCCTAAATCTGTTCAACAACAACTTTTATCAAAATTAGAAGAGGAAAAAAGAGCAGAATTAGAAAAATATATATCTTATGGTGAAGAAACTATTGCACATCTTATAAATGAAGATTTTATAGCTATTGAAGATAATAAAACTGTTAAAGATGCATTAGAATTAATTAAAGAGTTTAAAGATAAAGATATTGAAATTATATATATATATGCAATTGATGAAAAAGGAAGATTAACTGGCGTTGTTTCTTTAAAAGAACTTCTTACTGTCTCAGAAAATACACAAATAAAAGATATAATGACAAGAAATGTAATATCTGTATATGTAAATAGTCCATTAGATGAACTGATAGAAATATTTAAAAGTTATGATATATATGTAGTTCCTGTAATTGATGAAGAAGATAAATTAATTGGCGTAATATACATAGATGAAATTATAGATGCTTTATCAGAAAAAACTACTGAAGAATTTTTCAAAATGGCAGGAGCTCATGAGGAAGAACTATTTTATGAAAATAAAATACTTAAAATTGCAAAATTAAGAGCTCCTTGGCTAATTGTAACAACCGTAGGAGAACTTTTTACTGCTTTTATCATAAGTTTATTTAAAATAACAATTTATAAAGCATTACCTATAGTATTTTTCCTTCCATTAGTTGCTGCCGTTAGTGGAAATATAAGCTCTCAATCTGCAATTATCACAGCAAGAGGATTAATTACAGGGAAAATAGGTGAAAACTTAAAAGATATTTTTATTTATATAGTGAGGGAAATAAAGATTTCTATTGTACTTGGCTTATTTTTAAGTTTTATAGTTGGATTTATATCTTTCTTGTGGCTTACAAATCATGCAGTAGGAATTATTGTAGCTGTTGCTTTGTTTATTAATATATTATTTGCATCTTTTTTAGGAGGTTTAATTCCTGTAATTTTAAAATATATGAAAAAGGATCCATCTTTTGCAACAGGACCTATAGTATTAACTATTAATGATATTTTAGGAATTTTCATATATTTAAGTATTGCCTCTTATTTTATTGCTAAGTTAGTATAAAGAGCTTCCAAGTTTACCAAGTTTGACAATGTATATTAGAATAGTTTATATTACTCATTATTTTTAAATAAAACAAAAACAGGAGAAAACTCTAAATGAAATTATGGCTTTTCGGTATTTATGGAATAGTTGGAACTACTGCAATTGCTGGAAATAAAGCAATTGAAAAAGGAATTTCAGAAAAAACAGGGCTTGTAAGCGAACTTCCAGATTTTGAAGGTTTGGCAAATTTTTCTCCTTTAAGTTTTGATGAAATTGGCGGACATGATATAAGAAATATAGAAAGTAATCTATATGAAGAGTTATTCAAACACTGGGAAGAAAACCAACATTTTGATTATAGAATCTTAAAACAGTTAAAAGAAGATTTAGAAAAAATAAAAGCCAAAAAAGGTACTGCTTTAAACTGTGGAGAAGGTGTTTTAGAAGAACTAAAACCTATAGAAAGTCTTGAGAATGAAAATCTTTCTTTAGAAGAGATAGTAGATAAACTAGAAAAAGATTTATTAGAGTTTAAAGATGAAGAAACAGTAGCTATAAATGTAGCATCTACAGAGCCTACTATAGAATATGATGAAAATATTCATGGAAATATAGAAAATTTTGAAAAAGCAATAAAAGAAAATAAAAAAGAAAAATTTACTGCATCTATGCTTTATGCTTATGTTTGTTTAAAAAATAAAATACCTTATGCTAATTTTACTCCAAGTATAGGTTCTAATATCCAAGCATTAAAACAGCTTGCAGAAGAAAATAATGTTCCACATGCAGGCAATGATGGAAAAACTGGAGAAACTCTTGTAAAAACAACTTTAGCTCCTATGTTTGCATATAGGAATTTAAAAGTTTTAGGTTGGATGGGATATAATATTCTTGGTGATTTAGATGGTAAAGTTTTAGCTCATAAAGAAAATAAAGAAAGCAAAATAGTATCTAAGGATAAAGTTATAGGTAAAATTCTTGGTTATTATCCTTATACAATAACAGAAATAAACTTTTTTCCATCTTTAAAAGATAATAAAACTGCTTTTGATTTTATCCATTATGAAGGATTCTTAGGTACAAAAATGAAATTTTACTTTACCTGGGATGCAATAGATGCTATTGTAGCAGCTCCTCTTGTAATTGATATAGCAAGATTTTTAAATTTTGCAAAGAAAAAAGGACAGAAAGGAGTAATAAAAGAACTTGCATTTTTCTTTAAATCTCCTATGGAAACTGATATTTACAATACTCATACTCAATATCAAATGCTTGTAGAATGGTTTAATAAATTGAAAAATGAAGGATAGCTTAAAATATATTATTCTTGCTTTTTCTTCTATAGTTTTATTTTTCCTTCCTTTTTATTTAGTAACTCCTGATGATTCAAAAATAAAAAATGATGTAATAAAAAAAGTAGATGTTTCTAAATTTAATCCTCAGATTGGAATAGAAGGTGGAATATTAAAAAGAGCTTTATCAGGAGATCCTAAAACATTTAATCCTGCAATGGCCCAAGAAACAACATCTACTGCAGTAATTGGAGATCTATTTAATGGTCTTACAAAAACAGATATTAAAACTCTTTTACCTAAGCCAGATTTAGCAGAAAAATGGGAAAGAAACAAAGATGGAACTGTTTGGTATTTTTATATTAGAAAGAATGCTTACTGGTTTGATGGAAAGCCAGTAACTGCAGATGATATAGTATTTACTTATAATGAAATTTATTATAATCCAGATATTCCAACATCTGCCAAAGATGTTTTAACAGTTGCAGGAAAGCCTTTTAAAGTAGAAAAAGTAAGTGAAAAAATAGTTAAATTCAGTCTTCCAAAACCTTTTGCACCATTTTTACAAGCACTAGGACAGCCAATACTTCCAAAACATATTCTTGAAAAATATGTAAAAAATAAAACATTTCCATCTGCTTGGAATATAAATACTGACCCGAAAAATATAATAGGAACTGGAAAATATAAACTTGTAGAATATAAACCCGGACAGATAGCTATTTATAAAAGAAATGAGCTTTACTGGGAAAAAGATAAAAAAGGACAAAAACTTCCATATATATTAAAAATAAAAGCTCAAATAATATCTGATCCAGATGTACAGCTAATAAAATTTTTATCAGGAGAAACAGATATATATGGAGTAAGACCTTCCGACTTACCACAACTTGTACCAAAAGCAAAAGAAAAAGATTTTACAATCTATAATCTTGGAGCAACCCCTGCAATAACTTTTATAGTTTTTAATCAAAATCCAAATGCACCAATTCCTAAGTACAAACTAAAATGGTTTCAAAATAAAAAATTTAGACAAGCTATTTCTTATGCGGTAGATAGAAAAGGAATAATAAATCTTGTTTATAATGGACTTGCTTATCCAATATATACTGCAGTAACACCTGCAAACAGAAGATTGTTTGATGAAAATTACTATCCTAAATATCCTTATAACTTAAAAAAAGCAAAAGAGCTACTTATATCTATTGGATTTAAAGAAGGTAAAGATGGTTATTTATATGATAAAGAAGGACATAAACTGGAATTTACTTTAATTACTAATTCTGGAAATAAAGAAAGAGAATCTATTGGAAATATATTAAAAGATGATTTAAAAAAGATAGGAATAGAAGTTAATTTCCAAACTCTTGATTTTAATAATCTTGTTTCAAAGCTTATGAGTTCTCATGATTTTGAAGCAGTGATAATAGGACTTACAGGAATTTTAGATCCATATTTTGGACAAAATGTATGGCTTTCATCAGGACATCTTCATATGTGGTATCCAAATGAAAAAAAACCAGCTACAAAATGGGAAGCAGAAATAGATAATCTTTTTAAAAAAGCTGCTATTGAACTAGATCCAAAAAAAAGAGATATGCTTTACAAAAAAGCATTTAAAATAATAGGAGAATATCAACCAATGATATTTATTGCCGCCCCAGAAGAACTCATAGCAGTAAGAAATAAACTAAAAAATGTTTTCCCTACAGTTTGGGGTTGGTATAAAGATGAAATGGTTTATATAAAACAATGAAACATATAGGAGAGTTCCAACTTATAAAACAGCTTACAAAGATATTAGAAATAAAAGATAAGAATGTTTTAGTTGGTTTTGGAGATGATTGTGCTTGTGTTAATGTAGAAAGTAAGAAATTAGTTTTTACAGCAGATATACAGATAGAAAATGTGCATTTTCTAAAAGATAAAGTTAAACCTACCCAACTTGGCTGGAAACTCATATCTGTAAATGTAAGTGATGTTGTAGCTTGTGGAGGAGTTCCAAAATGGGCAGTTATTTCTATAGCAGTTCCTAAAAATATTAATATAAAATGGCTTAAAGAAGTATATGAAGGAATAAAAAAAGCTTTAGATTTTTATAAATTTGATATTATTGGTGGAAACACTTCTTCTTCTTCGGAAATAATATTTGATTTGTTTTTAACAGGAGAAACTGAAAAATTTGTATCAAGATCAGGAGCAAAACCAGGAGATTATGTTTTTATATCAGGACATACAGGACTATCAAGGGCAGGACTTGAACTTTTATTAATGGATAAAAAAGATTATGAAGATTTTGAGAAAAGACTTATAAAAACCCATCTTGAGCCAGTAGCAAGAATAGATTTACAAGAGAAAATATCAAGATATGCAACAGCTTGCATAGATATTAGTGATGGCCTTGTTGGAGATTTAGGACATATATCAGAAAATAGTAAAGTAAAAATAATTTTAGAAAAAGAAAAAATTCCTATATCTGCAGATTTAGAAAAATATTGCAAAAAATACAATAAAAATCCTTATGATTATATTTTATATGGTGGAGAGGATTATCAGCTTGCATTTACAATAAAAAAAGAAGATATAATCCATTTTAAAAATGAGTTCTTAATAGGAATAGTAGAAAAAGGAGAAGGTATATATTTAGATAATAAGAAATTAAAAGAAAAAGGCTTTGAACATATCTAATTTTTCTTCCTTGTTAATTATTTTTTTATTGACTCTCAAAGAAGAAACTTTATATTTAATAAAAATAATAGATAAGCGGAGATTAAACATAAAGATGCTTAAAATTATTAAAAATAATTTTATCCGGATTAATTTTTATATTTTTCAGAATTTTAAAACAATCTTTGATTAAAAGTATTGACTTTTTCGTTAATAATAATTAATATTAATAATTATTATTAATAAATATATTTGGAGGATAGAAAAAATGGCACAAAAAGGAATTTCAATCATAAGAGGATTAGATGTTGATGAATTAATTAAACTTCTAAACAAAGCTTATGCTGATGAATGGCTTGCTTATTACCAGTACTACATTGAAGCAAAAGTAATAAAAGGTATTATGAAAGATGCAGTTATAGCAGAGTTAAATCAACATGCAGCAGATGAGTTAAGACATGCAGGACTTCTTGCTGATAGAATTATTCAACTTGGTGGAACGCCTCTATTAAATCCTAAGGATTGGTTAGAGCAAACAAATTGTGGTTATATCACCCCTACTGATTTTGATGTTCTAAAAATATTAGAAGATGCAATAGAAGGTGAAAGATGTGCAATAGATATATATAGTAAAATAGCAGACATTACAAACGGAAAAGATATTGTAACTTATGATATTGTAAAGCAGATTTTAGAAGATGAAGTAGAGCATGAAGAAGATCTTGTAGCTCTTCAAGAAGATATAACTTCATTTATAAAACAGTTAAAAGGCGAGTAAAAATTAAGCTTCCAGTTAAGGTTTTATCCTTGCTGGAAGCTAATAAATATATATTTAATAGACCAAAGCGTTATCCATAGGATAGATATAGGAATAATTATTGTTTGAAAAACAAAATATAATGCTAAATAAAGTATACTTTCAACTATTTTATCTGACTTTTCTTTTATCTCGTTTGTTAATTTTTTAATCTTTTTAATTTTATTTTCTACGTTATCAATTTTTTTACAAATACTTGTTTTAAAGCTTTTAATCTTTTCTTTAAAGTAAGAAAATATATTTTCCTTTTTTTCAGTTTCTTTATTTATTTGATTTATTTGGGAAGTTTCCAAATTTTCTTTTAATTCTAATTTTTTGTTCCAATCATTAAGATATGTTACTTTTTCATTTATAGCTGGTTTTATGTAATTATTGTATACAATTTCAGTACTTATCATTAAAATCGGGATAAAAAATCTAATAATCAGAAAAGCCAAAGTAAGACTAAGTAAAAATTTTGGTATTTTTATTTTTAATATATAAAGTATTCCTAAAATAAATAGTAAAATACCTAAAAAATATAAAAATAAATTTGGAAAAAATTCAAGGAAAATTTCTTGGATACCAAGAGATATAAAAGCTATCATAAGAATAAAAGAAGTTCTCTCTGTAATATCATCTATAGGATCAAGAACTTGGCCTGCAGCTATTGAAACTATTGGTAAATTTATTTCACTTTCTTTTATTACAGAAACACCTGCATTTATACCTCTTATGACTACATATGCTGTAAGTGTTTTCTTTATTACATTATCTGTATAATTTTTAGCTTCTTTAATTAAAGGATCTTTTCCATATAAACTTAATAGAAGTAGCACTATTCCAGATATTATTAATATTTTCCCTTTTAATAGCATTTTTGCCTCTATGAAAATATATCTTCACTAACTTTATAATTTATAGCTTCTATTATATGCTTTGTTTCAACTTGATTTTTATTTTCAAGGTCTGCTAATGTTCTTGAAACTTTTAAAATCTTATAATAAGATCTTGCAGTAAGCTTATATCTATTTATATATGTTTTTAAAATATTTTCAGCTTCTGGTTTAAGATTTACAAATTTATCAACCATTGATGAACTCATTTGAGAGTTAAAATTAATTGGTAAATCTTTAAATCTTTCTTTTTGAATTTCTACCGCTTTTAAAACTCTTTCTCTTATATTTTTAGAAGATTCTCCTTCTTCTTTTTTAGATAAATCTTCTGTTTTTACAGGCATTACATTTACAAGAATATCTATTCTATCAAGTAAAGGTCCTGAAATTTTTCCTAAATATCTTTTTATCTGATTTTGACTACATGTACATTCTTTATAAGGATCTGTTTTATATCCACAAGGACAAGGATTGGCTGCCGCTATAAGCTGAAAGTTTGCAGGAAATTCAAATTTACCAGATGCCCTTGAAACAGATACTTTTTTATCTTCAAGAGGTTGCCTTAAAACTTCTAAAACATTTCTTTTAAATTCAGGAAGTTCATCTAAGAATAAAACTCCATTATGAGCTAAACTTACAAGTCCCGGTTTTGGTATAGTTCCACCACCTATGATTGAAACATCAGAAGCTGTATGGTGAGCTTCTATAAATGGTCTAGTTCTTATTATAAAATCATTTAACTCTCCTGCTACACTATGTATTTTAGTTGTTTCTATAGCTTCTTCAAAGGTAAGAGGTGGTAATATACTTATAAATCTTCTTGCAAGCATTGTTTTTCCACTTCCTGGCGAACCTATCATTAAAAGATTATGAAAACCTGCTGCAGCTATTTCTAAAGCTTTTTTTACAGAGTATTGCCCTTTTACATCTTTAAAATCAAGTAAAGAATTTTCTTCTATATTAAAAATAGAATCTATATCAATTTTTACTGGATTTTTAGATATATTTCCATTTAAAAAGTCTACTATCTCTTTTAGATGATTAAATCCATAAACTTTTAAATCTTTTACAAGTCCTGCTTCATTTTCATTTTCTCCTGGTAATATAATTCTCTCAAAACCTTCTTCCTTTAGTTTTAATGCTATTGGTAATACCCCTTTTACTTTTCTTAATTTTCCATCTAAAGCAAGCTCACCAATAAATGCTGTTTTTTCTAAATCTGAGTTTATAATTCCTGTATTATTTAAAATTCCTATTGCAATTGGAAGATCATACAAAGTTCCTTGTTTTTGAATATCTGCCGGTGCAAGATTTACAACTATCTTCTTAGAAGGGAAATTAAATCCTGAATTTGTAATTGCTGATTTTACTCTTTCTTTACTTTCTTTAACTGCAGTATCTGGAAGTCCTACAGTTAAAAATTGAGGAAGTCCTTTAGACAAAGAAACTTCTACATCAACTATATATCCATCTATTCCTAAAACTCCACCACTTTTTATAATAGAAAGCATAAAATTAAAACCTACTTTTTGTTATTATTATTAATATAATAACAAATAATAGAGTGGAAAAATGAAGGCAATACTGCTTTTTATACTTATTTCTTATTTTGCTTCTTCAATTGGATTTTGGGTATATATATATACAAAAAAGAAAGTTAGCTTAAAAATTGGGTTTGCTTTTTTTGGGATAGCTTTTTTACTTCAGATAATTTATACAGGGATTTCTGACTATTTATATAAAGGTTTTGCTTTAGCATCTCCAAAGCATTTACCTCTTTTACTTGCTTTAATTATAGGATCTATTTTTTATGGATTTTCTTTTAAATATAAACAGCTAAAAGAACTTGGATCTATTTTTGCACCTATAAATGCTTTTTTAATAGCTTTAGTTTTACCTAATACTGAAAAAATAGAGCAAATACATAATAATTTATGGTTTTATTTACATATTATCTTTTCTGTACTTGCTTATGCATTTATTATAGTAGCAACTATATCTGCGATTATATATATTCTTACAGAAAGAAGTTTGAAAAAGAAAAATTTAAATTCTTTTTTTGTTTCTAAATTTTCATCTTCTTTGTTTACTCTTCAAGATATAGAGTATAAAACTAATGTTCTTGCATTTATCTTTTTAAGTTTAAGCTTAATAGCTTCTTTTGTTTGGTCAAGTGTTTATCTTGGTAAACATTGGCTATGGGATCAAAAACAGATAGCTTTATTTATTTTATGGATTTTTTATGGTATTTTACTTCATTTTAGAATAATTAAACATAAGACAGGGAAAAAAGCCTCCTATTTAACCTTAATAGGAAGCTTTATTGCAGTAATAGTATTTTGGTTTATTAAACATCCTGCTTATTAAGAAATTGGGAAATTTTAAAAAGAGGATAAAAGTTAAACCCTTCTTCTTTTATATTTTCTTCTCCTCCCTCTTCCCTATCAACAATTGCTATTATACCTAAAACATTTAATCCTGCTTCTTTTGCTACTTTTGCTGCTTTTAAAGATGAACCAGCAGTTGTTACTACATCCTCAACAATAAAAACATTATCTCCTTCTTTAACGTTCCCTTCTATCTGTTTTCCTGTACCATGTCCTTTTGGTTCTTTTCTGACTACAAAAGGTTTTATTGGATTTTTATTTAAATAAGAAACTAATGCAGTGGCATAAGATATTGGATCTGCTCCAAGGGTTAAGCCACCAATAGCATCAGGATTTTTATCTTTAATCATTTCATAAATAATATTACCTATAATATAACCACCTTCAGGATCAAGGGTAATAGTTCTTAAATCCATATAATATGTACTCATTTTTCCAGAAGAAAGTTTAAAAATAGGTTTATCTGCTATCTTTAATGCTCTTTCTTTGATTAAGGTTTCCAATCTATCTTTGTAATTCATACATTACCTCATATTTATTTGTATAAAAATATAAAACTTGAAATATTAGGAAATTCGTATATAATATATATCCATGGCTACCCTCCTAAAGGTTTTGCCGTACCTACCAATTTACGCTTTTGGGCACCTTTTAGGTGCCCTTTTTTATTTGTAAGCTCTTTTTTTCCTGTAAACTAATATATATCATAAACTTGACAGGTGTCAACAGAATGTTAAAAGAAAAAGCTTTAAAAATCAAGATGTTTCTTATGGATGTAGATGGAGTATTAACTGATGGTAAAGTAATATATGATTCTAAAGGAAATGAACTAAAATCCTTTAATATAAAAGATGGCCTTGCTATAGGACTTTTACATAAGGCAGGAATAAAAACAGGGATTATTACAGGAAGAAACTCTCCTATGGTAGAAAGAAGAGCAAATGAACTAAAAATTAATGAGGTTTTTCAAGGTAAAAGAAAAAAGATAGATACTTATAATAATATAAAAGAAAAATATTCATTAAAAGATGAAGAGATTTTATATATAGGTGATGATTTAGTAGATATTCCTGTTTTAAAAAAAGTGGGTTTTCCTGTAGCAGTAGCTGATGCTGTAGAAGATGTGAAAAATTTCTGTATATATATTACAGAAAAGAAAGGAGGAGAAGGGGCTGTTAGAGAGGTAGTAGAACTAATCTTAAAACTAAGAGATGAGTATGAAAAAATTATAAAGGAATTTACAGATGCTTGAAGATAAAAAAAGATGGAATAAAAAATATTTAGAAGAAAAATTACCTGAAGAACCTTCCCAAATTGTAAAAGATTTTTATAATATAGCTAAAAAAGGTAAAGCATTAGATATTGCCTGTGGAACTGGTAGAAATTCTATTTTTCTGCAAGAAAAAGGTTTTGAAGTTGATGCAGTAGATATTTCAGATGTGGCTATCAATAAACTAAAAGAAAAAAATCCTAATATAAATGCTATTGTAGCTGATTTAGATAATTATCAAATACCTGAAAATAGATATGAGCTGATAATAAATATTAATTTCCTAAATAGAAATTTAATTCCAAAGATAAAGGATGGATTAAAAAAAGATGGAGTAATAATATTTGAAACATTTGTTTTAAATGAAGAATCTAAAACAAAAGATTTTTATTTAAGAGAAAATGAGCTTTTAAGATTATTTATTGATTTTTATGTGGTTTTTTATCAAGAAAAAGATGTAATAAGAAATGATGGTAGAAAAGGTAGAAAAGCCTATTTAGTTGCAGTTAAAAAATGTTAAATTCTGATATAAAAAAGATTCTTATTATTGCAATTCCTGCAGCTTTAAATAATCTTCTTGATATGCTACAGGTTCTTGTAGATATGATATTTGTAGGTAGAATATCGCCTGTAGCTATAGCAGCTGTTGGACTTAGTATGAATTTTTTATGGGTTATTTATGCATTTATTACTATTTTTAGTGTTAGTACAAATGCTCTTGTAGCAAGATTTTTTGGAGCTAAAGATTTTCAAAATTTAGAAAAAGTAATATCAGTAAATCTTGTTCTTGCTTTGATATTTTCTATCTTTGTTGCTATTTTTGTATTAGTATTTGCCTATGATTTTTTCTTTTTATTTGGAAAAGATAAACAGCTTACAGAATCTGCAACAGACTATATGCATATACAAGCTATAGCATTCCCTTTTTTATTTGCAGGAGCAGTTTTTGCTTCTACATCTAATGGGTTTGGAGATACAAAAACACCCCTTTTAATAGGTATAGCTGGTAATATATTAAATACTTTTCTTGATTACTGTCTAGTACTTGGGAATTTAGGTTTCCCAAGACTTGAGATCTTAGGAGCTTCAATAGCAACTACAATTGCTGATATATTTGAAGTATTAATTTATATTTTTCTTATTTTTTATAAAAATTTATTTAAAATCAGTTTTTCTTTTAGTAAAGATATTGCCAAAAGAAGTTTAAAACTTGGAATACCAACAGGAATTGAAAGATTTGTAAGTAGTATATCTTTTATGTTTTTTATCTGGATAATTGCTCAGTATGGTACTTATGTTCTTGCAGGTTATCAGATAGGTCTTAGGGTAGAAGGACTTGCTTTTATGATAGGATTTGGATTTTCTATAGCAGCTATGACTCTTGTAGGTCAATCTATTGGTGAAGGAAATCTTGATAAAGCTTATAGATTAGGTATCAAATCAGCTATTATTTCAGGTTTAATTATGCAATTTATAGGAATTTTTATGTTTTTTTATCCTGAAATTTTTATTTCAATATTTACACAAGACCCAAAAACAGTAAAAGAAGCATCTTTATATCTAAAAGTAGTTGCAGTTTCTCAATTTCCTCTTGCAATAGATTTTGTTTTAAGTGGTGCATTAAGAGGAGCAGGAGCTACAAAAATTGCTATGTTTGTAAATACAGGAAGCTTATGGTTATTTAGAATAATTCCATCTTTAATTTTAACTTTATTTTTTAAAAATTTAATTTATGTTTATTTAATAATAATAGCTGAAACTTTTATAAAAGCTTTCATAATATGGTATATTTTCAAAAAAGGAAAATGGAAAAAGATAGAGGGGTAATAAGATGGCAGAAAAAAATTCTAATGAAATTTCTAACCCTATATATGATATAACAAATAATCCTCAAGAATATATAAATAAAGTAGAAAAAAATTTATCAAAATTAAAAGAGCAAACAAAACAAGAAATAAAAAAATATCTACCTGATAATATGAAATTTTTAATGGAAAATGGAACCGGTGATTTGGTTCTTACAGTAATAGCTATAATATTATTAACTGTTATTTTAAAAGTTTTAAAATTTACAATAAGAATAATAATCCAAATATTACTAACAGTATCTATATTTATAGCAGCTTATATTTTATATAAGCATTTTTTTGGTGGTTAAATTTTAGACATAACAAATAAAAAGGAAAATAAAATAAAAAACAAGATGTACTTATAAATAATTTTGATTTTAGAATTTATAGTTATAAATCCAAGTAAAATATAATAAGTCAGAACTTCAATAAGATTTAAATCTAAGTTTGAAGCCATAATCTTTAATGAATCAAAAAGCTTAGCAAGTTCTATAAATTTTAATCCTATAAAATCCATTATATTTATTAGAGGCTTTATTAAAAATAATGAAAACATATTTAAAACAGATAAAAAAAGATATGGAATTAATAAAAACATCTCAAAAGTTGTTGCAAATATTGATGTTGGAGAAAACTGATGAAAATAAAAAATTATTAAAGGTGTAGTCCATAAAACTGCAAAAAATGAAAGTAGCATTGAAGTTATAAAAAATTTTAAAAATTTGTTTTTAATATCAATTTCAATATATTTTCTGGAAAGGATTAATCCAAAAACTGCAATAAATGAAAGTTGAAAGCCTACAGAAAATATTACTTCAGGATAGATTAAAGCAGATATAAATGCTACAAAAAACAAAATATTCATTGGATTTATAGCTAAATATTTAAATTTTCCATATAAGTATAAAATTCCCATTAATGATGCCCTAAAAACAGGAATATGGAAAGCAGTTATTACTGGATAAAAAATCAAAAATAAAATTGTTATTAAATATGATTTTCTTTTGTCCCAAAAAGAAAAAATAAAAAGCAAAATAAAAATTAAAAGACCAATATGAAGGCCACTTATAGCAAGAAGATGGATTAATCCTGTATTTATAAAGGCTTTTTTTATATTTTGAGGAATATAAGACCTATCTCCAAATATAAGTGCGTTTCCAATTGAAAAACTAATGTAATTAAGACTATTTTCTTTAAAATTTTTTATTAAGTAATCTCTAAAACTTAAAATAGGACTTAAAAATTTATTTTTCTCTTCTTTTAGATTGACTACTTTCACAAAAATTTTATTATGTTTTATAGAAGCTTTACCAAGTATATAAACATTACTCAAAAAAAATAATTTTTTATTGGAAATTAATTTAACTTCTTTATTTATAAGATTTTTATTATTAGAATTTAAAACTTTACAATCAGATAAAAAATTTTTGTAGTATTTTTCAGGAAATGATATTACTTTGCATTCTAAAAATACAGGATTTTTGATATTTATTTTAAGGTTAGAAGAACTTGCCATATAAAATCCAAGAGCAAATAAAGAAAAGGCTGTAAATATGAAACCTAATTTATTTTTCAATACAACAGAAACTAAAATGAGCAATAAAATGACTACTAAAGGAATATTAAAATCTAAGAGAAAAGATTTAGTTAAAACTCCCCAAATATAAGATAAAAAAGCAAAAATAAAAATATTTTCCATTTTATTATTTATTGAATATATATCTAAAAAATATTAACATAAAAAGCATTAACAAAACTTAAAGGGTATCAATGGCTTTAAAGATAGGATTAACAGGCTCAATAGGTACAGGAAAAACAACTGTTTCAGAAATTTTTGAAGATTTTGGTGCGTATGTAATAGATGCAGATAAAGTAGTTCATAAGCTTTTAAAAAGAAAAGATATAAAAGAAAAACTTTCAAAGGTTTTAGGAAATAATATTTTTGATAAAAATGGAGAAATAGATAAAAAGAAAGTAGCAGATATAATTTTTAAAAATCCAGAAAAAAAGAAAAAGATAGAAAGTATTATCCATCCTGAAGTTAGAAAAGAAATAAAAAGATTTATAGAAGAGGTGGAAAGAAAAGATAAAAATGCAGTAATAATTGCAGAAATCCCTCTTTTAATAGAAAGCAAACTATATAAAGATTATGATAAGGTTATAGTTGTTTATTCACCAAAGGAAATTCAGTTAGAAAGGCTTATAAAAAAAGGATTTTCAAAAGAAGAAGCTTTGGCAAGAATAAATTCCCAAATGCCTATTGAAGAAAAATTAAAATATGCAGATATTGTAATTGAAAACACAGGAAGCATAGAGGAACTTAAAGAAAAAATAAAAAAAGTTTTTGAAGATTTAAAAAAAGAGGCTACAAAATGAGAAAAGTTTTAATAATTTTATTACTTATTTCTTTTACTTTTAGCTATGCAGACCCTTATAGTGATATAAGGTTAGAAATATTATCAAAAATTAAAGTTTTAGAAGAAAAAAAGAGTAAAGAAAAAAATCCAAAAAAGAAAAGATTATTAGAAAAGAAAATAAAAGAGTTGAAAAATGAGCTTGAGAAATATAACAATAATCTTGATATTATTGGCTAATATCTTATTTAGTTGTTCAAAAAATACTGATGAAAAGCCAGATGTTGTTATAAATATAGAAGTTTCTAAAAATGGATATAATCCAAATCATATTGAAGTTAAAAGAGGTCAGGTAGTATTATTTAGAATAAAAGCTCTTGATGAAGGAATTGGAGACGATTATTCACAAAGTGTTTATGGGCATTGTTTTTATATATTACCACCTTATGATGTGATGGTTCAAAATATTAAAAAAGGAGAAACAAAGCAAGTAAAAGTTAAGATGGTTTATCCAGGTAAAGTTTTATTTACCTGTCCATACTGCTCAGGAATTTTTCCAACAAAGGGAGAATTAATAATTAAATAAAGGAGATAAAATGAAAGTATTAATAATAGATGAAAATCTTATGTTAAACTCAAAAATAAGCAGTATTTCAAAATCAGCAGGATACGATACAAAAATAGTTGCATTTTTTAAAGAAAATTTTGAAAAGTTTGATGAGATTAAACCTGATATTTTATTAATAAATCTTGAAAGTAGATCAAATGATCCATTTAAAATTATTCCTGGAGCAAAAAAAAGAGGGATAAAGGTTATAGGATATTGTGGACATACAAGAACAGATTTAGCAAATAAAGCAAAAGAAGTTGGAGCAGATTTTGTTGCTACAAATGGAATGATTGTTTCCCAGCTTCCACAGATTATAGAAGGCTTATGAGCCTTCTTCTAAGGATATATCTTTAACCCAATCTTTATTTTCTAAATACCAATCAACAGTTCTTTTTAATCCTTTATCTATATCTATTTCAGGTTTCCAGCCTAAAAGCTTCCCTGCTTTTTCTATATCAGCCCAAGTTTCCATCATATCTGCTTTATTAAAAGGTTTATAATCTATTTTTGCTTTTTTACCAAGCAGATTTTCTATTTTTTCAATTAAAGTTTTTAAAGATATAGGATTTTTTCCACCACCAAGATTTATAATCTCATATCCTAAAGGTTTTAATGCAAGGATTGTACCTTTAGCTATATCATCAACATAAGTAAAGTCTCGTGCTTGAGAACCATCACCAAAAAGCTGAATAGGTTTTCCTTCATCTATCCATTTTATAAATCTGAAAATACTCATATCAGGTCTTCCTGCAGGCCCATAAACTGTGAAGTATCTAAGAATTGATATATCCATATCATATAAATAATGGTATGTATAAGACATAACTTCTGCTGCCTTTTTAGATGCAGCATAAGGAGAAATTGGCGTATTTACAGGTAAATCTTCTTTAAATGGCATAGGTTGTCCTGCATATAGTGAAGAAGTTGAAGCAAGAACCATCTTTTTAATATTTTTTTCTTTCATTAACTCTAAAAGATTTAATGTTCCATGAGCATTAGTTTCAAGATAAACATGTGGATTTACTATTGAGTATCTTACACCTGCCCTTGCTGCAAGATTTATTACTGCATCAAAATTAAAACTATCAAATAAAACTTTTAATGCACCAAGATTTTCTATATCTACCTCAAAAAATCTAAAATTATCATAACTTTCAAGCTGTTTTTTTCTCCATTCTTTCAGCCTAACATCATAGTAATGGTTCATGTTATCAATTCCAACTACAAAATGTCCTTCTTTTAATAAAAGTTCAGCAGTTTTCCAACCTATAAAACCTGCTGCACCTGTAACTAAAATAGTTTTTGATTGCAATTTCCACTCCTTGATATAATTTTTAAATCAAATTATATCATCTTAAAAGGATAATTTATTGAAAAATATTAAAGTTTTAGAAGTAATAGATAGTCATGGATGGTGCGGTACAAAAGAACAGACTTATCTAATTACAAAACATCTTTCTAAATATTTTCATACAGAGCTTGCCCTTGCATTTGATCATAAAGAGATGATAGAAAGGCTTGAAAATGTAGTTCCTTTAAGATTTTATGAAGAAGATATAGGAAGTAAAAGAAGATTTGATATTAAAAATTACAAAAGATTAAAAAAAATTATAGAAGATGGAAATTATAATGTAGTTGTTGCAAATTCATCTTGGTCTTTTAATTATGTTGTTGCAGTTTATCCATTTTTAAAGAAAAAGCCAAAACTTATAGCAATGCGCCGTTCTGGTTATGTGCCTTCTTTTATATCAAAATATCTTAAATATAGATGGGCTGATAAAATTGTTGTTGTTTCAAAGGATGTAGCAAAACTTTTAAAAGAGAAAAATTTTTATCCAGAAAAACTTGAAGTAATTGAAAGTGGAATAGATTTATCAAGATTTAAACCTGTTTCAGATTATAGAGAAGAGTATAGAAAAAAACTTGGGATAAAAGAAAATGAAAAAGTTTTTATAAATGTAGCTAATTTCCAACCTTGGAGAAAAGGACAGGATATATTATTAAAAGCTTTTAAAAATTTAAATTGTAAAAATTGTAAATTATTACTTGTAGGCCATAAAACAGATTCAGAAGAAGCTTTAAAGATGATAAAAGATTTTAATCTTCAAGATAAAGTAATTGGACTTGGTTTTAGAAATGATGTAGAAAAACTACATCAAGCATCTGATTTTTTTGTTTTAGCATCTAATTCAGAAGGTATTGCAGGAGCATTACTTCAAGCAATGGCCTCAGGGAAAGTAGTTTTATCTACTCTTGCAGGTGGAATAGGAGAATATCTGAAAGATAATGAAAATGGTTTTACTTGCAATGTTGGAGATGATAAATGTTTAACAAAAAAAATGGAAAAGATGTTAAATCTTTCTAAGGAAGAATATAAAAGATTATCTACAAATGCTATAGAAACAGCAAAAAGATATTCAATAGAAGAAACTGCAAAAAAATGGAAAAACTTAATAGAAAAAATTATAAGTTGAGGTAAATTAGATGGAGAAAATAAATTTAAAGAATTTTAATTATAAAGAGCTTGAAAACTGGGTAAAAGAAAGAGGATGGCAAAAGTTTAGAGCAAAGCAGATAGCTAAATGGCTTTATAACAAAAAAGTTTCCTCTTACGATCAGATGACAGATCTATCAAAAGATATTAGAAATTATCTTAAAGAAAATACAGAGTTTGATAGTTTAGAGCTTGTTTCTTTTGAAAAATCAAACTTAGATGGAAGTATTAAATTTTTATGGAGAGCAAAAGATGGAAATACAATAGAATCAGTATTTATACCTGAAAGAGAGCATAATACAATATGTGTTTCTACACAAGTAGGATGTGCAGTAGGATGTAAATTTTGTTATACAACAAAAGATGGTTTAATAAGAAATCTTGAAACTGCAGAAATAATAGATCAGTATCTTTTAGTTCAAAGATTTGTAGGAAATGAAAACAGAATATCAAATGTTGTTTTTATGGGTATGGGAGAACCACTTGCAAATTATGATAATGTAAAAAAAGCAGTTCAGATAATGACAGATAAAAACATGCTTGATTTATCAAATAGAAAAATAACAATATCTTCTTCAGGAATTCTTGCTCAAATAAATAGGATGTATGAAGATCCAGAATTTCCTCAAGTAAGACTTGCAGTTTCTTTAAATGCAGCAGATCAAAAAACAAGAGAGTATATTATGCCAATTTCCAAAACAAATACCCTTGAAGACTTAATGAAAACATTAAACTCTTTACCATTTAAAACAGGATACAGAATAATGCTTGAGTATGTTTTAATAAAAGGAGTTAACGATTCAGAAAAAGATGCACATAATCTTGCAAGACTTATAGGTAAAAATAAAAAAAGATATAAAGTTAATCTAATTCCATTTAATCCATTTGAAGAAACAGATTTTCAAAGACCAGATGACAAATCTGTAGAAAAGTTTCAAAAAATACTTTGGGATTATAATATTTCTGCATTTATTAGATGGAGTAAAGGTAGAGATATATCTGCTGCATGTGGACAACTTAGAAAAAAGGAATTAAATAATTTTATAAAGATTAAAACATAAATGGAGAAATTATGATTAGAAATGGAGCATTTCCAATAGATATTTTAGATGATGGTGAAAATTATTATATAATTATGGATTGTCCATCTGTAATTCCAGAAAGTTTTGAAATTTATGGAGATGAAAAGCAGATAATTATTAAAGGTGTGAAAGCAGGATTAAAAATAGAAGGTAAATACATTCTTATAGAAAGATACAAGGGAAAATTTTTGAGGAAATTAAGTCTTCCACAACCAATAAACATAGAAAAAGCAAAAGCAGAATATAAAGAAGGAGTTTTAATAATTAAGGCCCCAAAAATAAAAGATGAGATATTAATAGATAGTAGAATAAAAATAAAGATAAGTTATAGGAGGTAATTTATGACAATTCCTTTTGAAGAAGAAGAGTTAAAAGAAAATTTACCAGAAGAATATCCACTACTTCCAATTAGAGATTTAGTTATATTTCCATATATGGTGTTTCCTATTTTTGTAGGAAGAAAATTTTCTATAAATGCAATAGAAGAAGCTATAGAAAATAATGATAGATATATATTTTTAGCTTTACAAAAAGAAAAAGATATAGAAACACCAGAAGAAGATGATATTTACAAAATAGGAACAGTTGCTACAATTCTTAGAATGGTAAAACTTGAAGATGATAGAGTTAAAATCCTTGTTCAAGGTGTTGCAAGAGGAAAGATAAAAAAATTCATAAAAGAGAATGATCTTTATAAAGTTCAGGTTGAAATCTTAGATAAAGATGAAGAATATACAGAAAGTTTAGAAGTAGAGGCTTTAATACATTCTGTAAAAGATTTATTAGATAAAGCAGTTGGATATGGAAAGCAAATTTTACCAGATCTTATAAGTATTATTAAATCAGTAGATGAACCAGGAAGACTTGCAGATTTAGTTGCTTCTGTTCTTGATATTCAGTCAAAAGAAGCTCAAGAAATTCTTGAAATAATAGATCCTATAGAAAGATTAAGAAAGGTTCATGATCTTTTAATTAAAGAAGTTGGACTTCTGGAAGTACAGCAAAAAATAAGAAATGCAGCAAGAGAGCAAATGGAAAAAGATCAACGGGAATACTTCTTAAGACAGCAAATAAAAGCAATACAAGAAGAACTTGGTGAAAAAGATGAAAGACAAGAAGAGATAGAAGAGTATCAAAAGAAAATAAAAGAAGCTAAAATGCCAAAAGAAATAGAAGAAGAGGCATTAAAGCAGTTAAAAAGACTTGAAAAAATGCATCCTGATTCTGCAGAAGCAGGTGTAATTAGATCATATTTAGATTGGCTTGTTGAACTTCCTTGGAATAAAAAAACAAAAGATATATTAAACTTAAAAAAAGCACAAAAAATATTAGATGAAGATCATTATGATTTAGAAAAAGTAAAAGAAAGAATAATAGAGTATCTTGCTATACAAAAATTAAGAAAAGGAAAAGGGATAAAAGGACCAATACTTTGTTTTGTTGGGCCACCAGGAGTAGGGAAAACATCTCTTGGAAGGTCTATAGCAAAAGCCTTAGGAAGAAAATTTACAAGAATTGCCCTTGGTGGTGTTAGAGATGAGGCAGAAATTAGAGGCCATAGAAGAACATATGTTGGAGCTATGCCAGGAAGAATAATACAGGCAATAAAACAAGCAGGAACTAAAAATCCTGTAATAATGCTTGATGAAGTTGATAAATTGGCAATGGATTTTAGAGGAGATCCTGCCTCTGCACTTTTAGAAGTTTTAGACCCAGAACAAAATAAAGAGTTTGTAGATTTATATCTTGGAGTTCCATTTGATTTATCAGAAGTTATGTTTATATGTACTGCAAATAGAATAGATACTATTCCAAGACCTTTACTTGATAGAATGGAAGTAATTAGAATTCCTGGTTATTCAGAAGAAGAAAAATTACATATAGCAGAAAAATATCTTATTCCAAAACAGTTAAAAGAAACAGGAATAAATAAAAACTTAGTAGAATTTACAAGACCTGGACTTCAATTTTTAATTAGAGGATATACACGAGAAGCAGGTGTTAGAAGTCTTGAAAGAAGAATTAATGAGATATTAAGAAAAATAGCAAAAGAAATAGCTTTAAAAGGTAAAAAGAAAAAGTACAAAATAACAAAATCTGTTGTAAAAAAATTTCTTGGAGCACCTATCTATGTTCCTGAAAAAGAAAGAAAAGATGAAGTTGGTGTTGTTCAAGGATTAGCTTGGACAGAAGTTGGTGGAGAAGTTTTAAAAATAGAAGCAACAAAGATGAAAGGTAAAGGAAATCTTATTCTTACAGGTTCTCTTGGAGATGTAATGAAAGAATCAGCAAGAACAGCTCTATCTTATGTAAAATCAAAAGCAGAAGAGTATGGAATTAATCCAGAAGATTTTGATAAATACGATGTTCATATTCATGTACCAGCAGGAGCAATTCCAAAAGATGGACCTTCAGCAGGAATAGCAATAACAACAGCTATATTCTCAATTTTCTCAGAACTTCCAGTTAGCTCAGATGTAGCTATGACAGGAGAAATTACATTAAGAGGTCATGTCTTACCAGTTGGAGGATTAAAAGAAAAAATACTTGCGGCGAAAAGAGCAGGAATAAAAACAGTAATACTTCCAGAAAAAAATAAAGATGAAGTATTAGAAGATTTACCACCATTTGTAAGAAAAGATTTAGATCTTAGATTTGTTGATCATATAGATCAAGTCTTCCCAATAGCAATAGTAGGATTTGAAAAGTTAAAGGAAAAAGTTGATAAGAAAAGCTAAAGTTAAAGATGCAAAACAGATCTTTCAAATACTCCAGGAGTTTGCCTTAAAAGGCATTCTCCTTCCTCGTAGTTTAAACTCTATATATGAAAATATTAGAGATTTTTATGTTTATGAAGAAGATGGGAAAATAAAAGCAGTTGTTTCTTTACATGTATACTGGGAAGACTTAGCAGAAATAAAATCCTTAGCAGTAAAAGAAGATGTCCAAAGAAAAGGTATTGGTAAAAAGCTTGTTGAGAAATGTATTGAAGATGCAAAAGATCTTGGAATAAAAAGAGTATTTGCTCTTACTTATGTTCCTCAGTTTTTTGAAAAACTTGGATTTAAGATTGTAGATAAATCTGAATTTCCTCAAAAAGTATGGACTGAATGTATACATTGTGTAAAGTTCAATCAATGTGATGAAGTTCCTGTATCTTATATTTTAGAGGATTCAAATGCTTAAAAACTTATATTTATGTAGACATGGAGAAAGTGAATATAATGCAAAAAAGATAATACAAGGACATATAGATACATTTTTAACACCAAAAGGTGTTTTCCAAGCAAGACTTGCAGGAGAAAAATTAAAAAAATATAAAATAGAAAAAATATATACTTCTGACTTAAGAAGAGCATATCAAACTGCTACAGTTATAGGAGATATTTTAGGAATAGAGCCAATAGTTGATGAAAGAATTAGAGAGATGCATTTTGGTCAGTGGGAAGGGTTAGGCTATGATTATATTTTTAAAACAAAAAAAGAAGATTGGGATAACTGGCTAAAAAATCCTGTTGCTTGTCCTTTGCCAAATCAAGAAGAATGTATAGATTTTGAAAAAAGATTAAAAGATTTTTTAAATCAGATAAAAAAAGAAAAAGAAGAAAATGTTCTTATTGTAGGGCATGGTGGCTCAATACAAGGGATAATATGTATAGAAACTCAGTTAGGCCTTGAAAATTTATGGTCTTTTAGACATGATAATACAGGAATTTCTTGTTTAGAATATAAAGACAATAAAGCTTATATAAAGTTTGTAAATATTTAATTAATTTTTATCAGGTTTTACTTTAGAATAAAACATAAGTCTGTCTATTAATTCTTTTAAGACAACTGAAGATACAGCTCCTCCACCTATCTGTTCCCATCTTTTTATTTTTTTAGGCTCATTGGCAAAAATTACAATTGTATATTTAGGATTTTCAACTGGAAAAAATCCTGCAAACCATGCATTAAATTTTTCATCTGAAAGTTTTTTGGTTTTAGGATCATACTTTTGGGCTGTTCCTGTTTTTCCTGCAATTGTATAATATTTGGATTTACCTTTATGTCCGGTACCTTCTTCTACTACTAATGTTAAAACTTTTTTTAACCATTTTAAAGACTTATTACTAAAAACCTTTCTTAAGACAACAGGCTTATTTTTTTCTATTTTATCTTTATCCTTAATTTCCTTTAAGAAGGTAGGTTTTACAACATAGCCACCATTTGCTATAGCAGAATAGGCAACTGCAACTTGAATAGGTGTAGCTATCCAGTTTTGACCTATTGCAAAATAAGCTTTATCTACATCTCTTTTATATTCTCGAAGGATTCCTTTGCTTTCTCCTGGAAATGCTCCAAATTTTTGGCCAAATCCTACTTCTTTAAAAATTTTATAAAACTTTTCAGTAGGAATTCTTAAAGCTATATCTATAGCTCCTACATTTGAAGAATGTATAATAACATCTTCCAATGAAATTTTACCAAATCTTCTATGATCTTTTATTGGTTGTCCATCTACATATATTATTCCATTTCTACCGTCAATAATTTCTCCTTCTTTTACTACTCCTAAATCTAAAGCCTCAGCTACTACAAAAGGTTTTGCTAAGGAACCTATTTCATAAGCAGACCTAAAAGTTATATTATTGTATTTATATTTACTATAATGATTTGGATCAAAAGAAGGATAGACTGCATTTGCTAAAATTTCTCCAGTTTTGGGATTCATAATTAAAACTAAAGCTTCTTTTGGTTTTCTCAACTTTACAAGTTTTTTTAAAGCCTCTTCAGCCATATATTGAATATTTGAATCTATAGTTAAAACTACATCTTTACTTTCATTTTTTTCTTTTGAAATAATTGTAATTGGATTACCTACTGCATCTCTCATAAATAAAATCTTTCCATATCCGCCACCTAAAATAGAGTTAAATTTTCTTTCAAGACCTTCTTGTCCTTTTCCAGTATATTTATTAACAAAGCCTATATTAGCACCTCCTATTTTCCCAAAAGGATACACTCTTTTTGAACTTTCAAGAATTCCTAAATTCCATTCTTTTGTTTCTTTCCTTATTTTTTCTATTTTATCAGCTAAGGATTTATCTAAATTCCTTGCAATTACTACATAATTTTCAGAATTTAGTTTTTTAAGAATATACTGCTTTGACATTTTTAAGACTGGAGAAAGTTTTTCAGCAAGTAGTTCTTTATTTTTTATATACTTACCAATAGCATAAACTGTAATTGTTGGAATACTAATTGCAAGGATATTACCTTTTTTATCGTAAATTTTACCTCGTGGAAGAAGTATATTTTTTTTAGAGTAATATTGATTTTCTATATATTTTATTAATTTATCTCTTTGCCATATTTGGATATAAAATAGTTTAACAATGATAATTAGAAATACTAATAATATTATTGAACTAAAAAATTTTACTTTTTTTTCATTCATTTAGAATCTAAAAATTTAACCTTAGATAAATCAACTTTTTTCATTTTTAACTTTTTCTTTGCTATATAAGATATTCTTTTAGGAGAAGATAATATGCTTATTTTTTCTTTAAGTTTAATATTTTTTGTTTGAAGATAACTTTTTTCAGATGAAAGTTTAGTTATATCTTCTTCTAATTTAAGAAAATCATTATTATATATGATTAAAGGAATAGCTATTAACACTATTAATAGCAAATATTTTATCTGTTTTTTTATTATCTTATAATCTGATTTTAAATCTAAAACTAAGTCTTTTATCATAACTTTTTCCCTGCCCTTAATTTAGCACTCCTAGAAGCAGGATTTTCTTTAACCTCTTCTTCTGTTGGAGTAATTGGTTTTTTCGTCAAAATTTCTAATTCCTTTAATTTTTTGTACTCTTTAAATATATTTTTTACAATTCTATCTTCTAAGGAATGAAAAGATATACATTGGATTATCCCACCTTTATCAAGTCTTTCTATTGCTTTTGGAACTGCTTCTTTTATTTCTTCAAGTTCTTGATTTACTTCTATTCTGATAGCTTGAAATGTTTTTGTTGCTGGATGGATTCTTTTATGTCTTAGCTTAGGAGGATAAGTTTTATAGACTATATCAGCAAGTTGTTTTGTAGTTTCTATTTTATTTTTTTGTCTTTCTTTTATTATATTTTCTGCTATTTTAGTTGCAAATCTTTCTTCGCCGTACTCTTTTAATATTTTCTCAAGTTGCCATTTTTGATAGTAGTTAACTACATAATAGGCAGTTAAATCCTGAGATGTATCCATTCTCATATCTAAAGGCTCTTCTCTTTGAAAAGAAAAGCCCCTTTCTGTTTTTAAATGAAAATGGGAAACTCCAAAATCAAATAATGCTCCTGCTAACTTCTCTATATTATATTTTTCAAGGACTTTATCTAAATCTTTGAATGCAGATTTTTCAAGAATAAATCTACCTTCAAACTCTTTTAATCTTTCTTTTGCTCTTTTTAGTGCATACTCATCTTTATCAATTCCTATAATTTTTTTTTCAGGAAAATTTTCTAATATAAAATAAGAATGCCCACCTCCTCCCACTGTTGCATCTAATATATACTCTTCTTTACTTTCTATAAGTTTAAAAAAATTAATTACTTCATTTTTTAGTACTGAATAATGTTCAATCATAGTTCAAGTTTATTACTAGGTACTTTATAAACATCTTCCATAATATCAATTCCACATTCTATATTTTCAATCCAGTCTATAAATTTATTTACCATATCTTTTCCTTTAAAAATTGCACCATGCTGAGGAGCTATAATTTCTATATCTAAATCTCTAACCATTTTTGCCCAAGTTTTTAAAACTTTATTTGTAGGTATATATCTTCTGTGGAATCCTTCCATATACTGGATATGATTTTCAAAATCTTCAACATATATATAATCTTGTCCTAAGGATGCCCCTAAATCACCAGAATAAAGTATTTTTGAAACTGGATCATAAATTTGAAGATTCCCCGGTGAATGCATAAAATGAGCAGGTAAAATATAAAGCTCACTTCCTCCAAGCCTAATTATTCCACCTTCATCATCTATTCCTTTGAGTCTATCTATTACAAATCTATCAACACCAAAGTGTGGAATAAATCTAAGCCATAGTTTAGGAGTAATTGCTATAGCTTTTGTAGTCATAAGCCATCCATTTACAGCTGCTACAATATCTGGGTCTTGATGGGATAAGAAAATATAATCAAGACTATTTACTCCAATAATATTTCCAACTTCAGCAATTAAATGTTTATAAACTTTGTGTCCTCCAGGGTCTAAAATCATACCTCTACCATTATCAACAATTAAATGAACATTAGCTTGAACCATTTCACCATGTCCAAAATCTTCTAGCAATAGATTTTGGTGTGTTCCATTGTCAAATAGTTTCCCTTCCATAAAAATTACCTCCTTAATTTAACAATAACTTTATTATCAAATTTAATAAGCTGTTCAAAAATTGTAAGCTCTATAGAAGGCTTTTTCCTTTGCTTTTTAAATAAGAAAGGTATTACCTCCTCATATTCCTTAATTTTTTCAAAACACTCCTTTTTATTAAAAATAGAACAAAATCCATATAAAATAAAGGCTGTTAATAAAAGATCTATATCTATTTCTGGATAGTTATCATATATACATAAAGATAAAGATACTAAAGAGGCAGTTGCTTCAAGCATTCCACCCTCATAATCTCTTCCTCTATAATCTTTCTTTTTTTCAAGTTTCTTTCTATACTCTTCATTAAATAAAAATTTTTCTATTAGTTTTTTATATTTCTGTTTCCTTATCTCTTTATATCCAAGTTCTATCTGATGCCATAAAAAATCAGTTGCATATGGTGTTTTTTCCATTATTGTAAATATCTTTTATTTATTTTTATTTCTGCTTCATCTCTAAGTTTATTAACAAGCATATCTATAATATCTTGAAACTTTTGATTTTCTATCTGTGGCTTTATAGATTTGACTATTTTTTCATACTCTTCTTTAGAAGGTGGATTTATTTTATCAATTTTTACAACTAAAACTTTATTTCCAGCTAATAATGGTTTAGAGATACCTTTTCCTTTTTTAATTAAGTCTTTAATATCCTCTAAATTAATAAAATATTTTATTTGAAGCTGTGTATATTTAACATTATTTAATTTTTCTATTTTGACTGATGCATTTTTAATTTTTTTTGCAATTTCTTCTAAAGAACTAGACTTTTCTTTTTCTAACTTTTGTTTTATATCTTTAGCAATTTTTCTTTCTTTTTCAGCTTTTAGGATATTTTCAATTTTAGATTTTACTTTATCAAAAGATGCTGGAATAGATTTAGTACCTTCAAAATAAACAAGATAAAAAGCATCTTTTGTTTTTACAAACTCTATCTTTGAGTTTTCAGATAGATTGTTTAACGCCTTAATAACTTCTTTTGGTAAATTAGTAGTTTCACCTTTTAAATATAATCCATCAAAATAGGCTTTTTCTTCTACTTTTTTACCTGATTTTAAACTTGTAAAAATCTGTTGTGCTTTTTCTTTTTCAGATAAAGGTATTTTATAAACTTTTATTTTTTTGCCTTCTTTTTCTGCAAATTTATCTTTGTTTTTTTCATAATAATCTTTAATCTCTTTTTCAGAAACTTTAACTGTAGGTTTAATAATTAAAATTTCTCCATTTATAGTAGAAAAATATTTTTCAAGTATGGTTTTTACCTCATAATCTGTAATATAAAATCCTGCTTTTAACATAGATACAATATGTCCTACAGTTAATTGCTTTTTTAATATCTCTTCAAAAAGTTGCATTGATATACCTGCAGATTTGAGATAATTTATAAGTAAATTTTGGTCAAATTTTCCATTTTTTTGAAATGCAGGAATACTAACAATTACCATTTTCACTTCATCATCTTTTGCATCTATTCCTTCTTTTTTTGCAAACTGATATAAAAGTTCTCTGTCAATTATATTATTGAGAACTTGAGAATATATAATCTTTCTAAAAGCTGATATATCTTGTCCTTGATTTTGTAGTTGAGCTTCTACTTTATTTACTTCATACATAAACTCTTGAGGAGTTATATCAATACCATTAACTTGTGCTACCCCTGAAATTTCACCAGAAAGTTTATAAACTATTAAAGCTACAAACCCAGTTCCTACAAATGCAAATGTTGTTATAAAAAGAATAGCTTTTAACCATTTAGATTCTTGAATCTTTGTAAACAATATAGCCCTCTCTATTTAATTACCTAAGTTTAATTATTTTAACACCTATTTGAGTATGATAAAATATTAATTATATCAATTAGGAGGCTTTTCCTTTGAAGATAATAATAGACAAAACAGATTTACAAAATATACTAAAAAAAGCCATCTCTGCTACAGAAAAAAAATCAGCTCTTCCTATATTATCAAACTTTCTTTTAAAGGCTGAAGACAATAAACTAATAATAGAGGCTACAGATCTTGAAACTCATATAAGGCTTTCTGTGTTTACTCAAGTAGAAGAAGAAGGTTCTGCATGTGTTAATGCAAAAAGACTTACAGACATATCAAGATTACTTCCTACAGATAAAGTTAATATAAGCTTAGAAGGAAATACATTAAAAATAAAATCAGGTAAAACTAAATACTCTTTACCTACAGCTAATGTAGAAGATTTTCCTCAAATGAAAGAATTTCCAGAAGATTTATCATTTATTATTTCAGGAGATGAGATCCAAAATGCCATAAGAAAAACCCTTTATTGTGTTTCAAAAGAAGAAAGTAGATATGCTATTCAAGGAGTTTTATTAAAAAGTAGAGATGATAAAATAGATTTTGTTGCTACAGATGGTCATAGATTAGCCCTTTATACAGTAGAAAAAACAGGTAATATAGAAAATCCTGTTGAAGCTATAATCCCTCAAAAAGCTTTAAATGAATTAAGAAAACTCTTAACAGGAATGGAAGATGTAAAGATAGCAGTAGAAGAACAGTATATATTTTTTAAAACACCAGAATGGATATTAATGAGTAGACTACTTGAAGGAGCATTCCCTGATTATACTAAGGTATTCCCTTCTGAATTTACAGCAGAGATTTTATTAGATAAAAAGCAGCTAATAGATGCAGTAAAGAGAGTATCTGCAGTTATAGAAGGAGACACTAAACCTGTTAAATTTATACTAAATGATAATAAATTAACATTAAGAAGTTTTTCTCAAGAATATGGAGAAGCAGTAGATGAAATTGATATAGATTATCAAGGAGATGAATTTGTAATTGGTTTTAATGCCAAATATGTAATAGATGCAGTAGAGCCTATAGATGAAGAAAAATTTTGTATGAAATTTACAAATCCAAAAGGACAGACTGTAGTACAGCCTATTGAAAATGAAAAATATAAGGCAATAATTATGCCTATGGATATAGATTAAAAAAAAGAGGTAAGAAATGACAGAAGAAATAAAGTATAGTGCAGAGGCTATAGATGTTGTAGAAGGTCTTGATCATGTAAGAGCAAGACCTGCAATGTATATTGGAGATATAGGAGAAAGAGGAGTTCACCATCTTATATGGGAACTTGTTGATAATGCAGTAGATGAAGCAATGGCAGGTTATGCCAAAAATATATCTGTAATACTTCATGATGATGGTTCAGCTACAGTTGAAGATGATGGTAGAGGAATTCCTGTGGATATCCATCCAAAAACAGGGCTTCCTGCAGTAGAAATGGTATTTACAAAACTTGGAGCAGGTGGTAAGTTTTCCAAAAAAGCTTATGAATATTCAGGTGGTCTTCATGGTGTAGGTGCATCTGTTGTTAATGCTCTTTCAAGCTGGCTTGTTGTTGAAGTATATAAAGATGGCAAAATTTACAGAATGGAGTTTGAAAAAGGAAAAGTTATTAAACCTTTAACAGTGGTAGGAGAAACCCATAAAAGAGGAACAAAAGTTACATTTAAACCAGATGATGAAATATTTGAAACTACAAAATTTAAATATGATACAGTTTCAAAAAGACTTAGAGAGCTTGCTTTCTTAAATCCGGGAGTAAGATTTTTTGCAAAAGATGAAAGAAAAGATTTAGAAGATGAATTTTTATATAACGAAGGTATTAAAGATTTTGTAAAAGTATTAAATCAAGCAAAAGATGTTTTATTTGATGATGTTATCTATATAAAAGATAAAAAAAATAAAGTAATTGTTGAAGTTGCTTTCCAATATACAAAAAGCTATAACGAAGTAATTGAAAGTTTTGTAAACAATGTAAAAACTGTAGAAGGTGGAACACATGTAGCAGGATTTAGAGCTGCTTTAACAAAATCAATGAATAAAACCCTTTCAGGAATGAGACTTCCTAAGGAACTGAAAAGTGGAATTAGAGGTGAAGATTTAAGAGAAGGGTTAACAGCTGTAATATCTGTAAAAGTACCGGAACCACAGTTTGAAGGACAAACAAAATCAAAACTTGGAAATCAAGAAGTAAAAAATATAGTTGAAAGTGTAGTTTCTGATTATTTAATGGAATATTTTGATAAAAATAAAGATATTGCTACAAAAATTGCAGAAAAAGCTATAGAAGCGGCAGTTGCAAGAGAAGCAGCAAAAAAAGCAAAAGAGATCTCAAGAAGAAAATCATTCTTAGAAGATACCTCTTTACCAGGAAAACTTGCAGACTGTTCAGAAAAAGATCCAGAAAAATGTGAGCTTTTCATAGTTGAGGGAGAAAGTGCAGGAGGTTCAGCAAAACAAGGAAGAGATAGAATCCATCAAGCAATACTTCCATTAAAAGGTAAAATCTTAAATGTAGAAAAAGCAAGAATAGATAAAATACTTTCTAATGAAGAAATAAGATCAATAATAAATGCTATAGGAACAGGTATAGGACTACAAACAGAAGAAGGAGAAGAAGGTTTTGATTTATCAAAACTTAGATACCATAAAATAATTCTTATGGCAGATGCTGATGTAGATGGTTCGCATATTACAACTCTTCTTCTAACTTTATTCTATAGATATTTTCCACAAATTATAGAAAATGGGTTCTTATATATTGCTCAGCCACCTCTTTATAGATTAAAAAAAGGAAGAACTACCATATATGTAAAAGATGATGAAGAACTTGCAAAAATAATTATAGATTTAGCATTAGATGAGATTGAGTTTAAAGATTTAAAAATTACAAGGTCACAAATAAAAGATATTATCAAAAAAGCAAAAGAGTATTATGAGATATTTAAAAATATAACTAAAAAAAGAAATCCAAATGTTATAAGAAGCTTATTAGAGTTAAAAATAAATGAAGAAGATTTACTAAATGAAAGCAAAGTAAAAGAGATAGTAGAAAAGCTAAAAGAGAAAATATCAGATTTTGAGATATGGTACGAGCAAGATCAGTTAGAAGGAGATTTTGATATTATTTTTGAGAAAAAAGAAAAGTTTGGCCTTTTAACAATAAGAATTGATACTGAGTTTTTAACATCATATGCATATAGAAGATTAATAGAGCTAAATAAAGAGATTAAAGAAAAGTTAGGAGATTTTCCTATAGAAATTTTACATAAAGGAAACTTAAAAATAATAGATAGTATTGAAAATCTTTATGAAACTGTATGGGATATTGGATTTTCTGGAGTTGAGTTACAAAGGTATAAAGGTCTTGGAGAAATGAATCCTGAACAATTATGGGAAACAACAATGAATCCAAAAACAAGAAGATTACTTCAAGTAACAATAGAAGATGCTGCATTGGCAGATGAAGTATTTTCAATATTAATGGGAGAAAAAGTAGAACCAAGAAAAGAGTTTATTATGAAATATGCAAAAGAAGTTAGAAATTTAGATGTTTAATTAAACAAAAAATGGAGATTTAAATAATATGGGGGAGACAAAATCTTCTGAAAAAAAATTAACTTTATTAGAAGCTATATCAATGGCTGTAGGCACCATAAATCTCTGATTTATCAAACTGATTGGTGCCAGCATATTTTCTATTTTTAGGTTATTAGTTTAAAAAATAAAAGATTTAAGCCTTTCTTAAATAAACAGGTTCTAAAGTAAAAGGATTTTCTTTAAGATTTTTTTCTAAACTTAAAAAAAGGCCATCTAATGCTAAAGAAGTATTTAAAGCTTTAGCATTTTGTAAAAGATCATTTAGATTTTTTTGTATAATTAAAGCATCTTTATCTATATATTTATCAAGTTCTTTCTTTTTTATTAATAAATTTTCAGTTAAAGGTTTTAAATCTTTTCCATTAGATATAAATTTGCGAATGTAAACTTCCCCTTTTCCTGCATAAATGGTAGATATTATTCTTCCATTAAAATGTTTATATCTATATGCCATTGTATAAAGGCTTTCATACGAATAAATATCAATACTTAGAGCATAAGAAATAATTTTAGCAGCTGTAATACCTATTCTAAGACCAGTATATGCACCGGGACCTTTATTTACAGCTATTGCTTTTAAATCCTTTTTATTAATTTCAAACTCTTTAAAAAGCCTATCAATCTCAGTTATTATACTTTCTGAAAAAGGTTTAGGCTTATAATAATTTACAAAAAACCTTACCTTATTTTCTCTATCTAAAAGAGCTAAACCTAAAACTTCAGAAAAAGTATCTATGGATAATATCATATCTTAACCTCTTAAGAATTTATATATTATACCGAAAATCTATTTAACAATTTAAAAAAAGGTTCTTTTTTTGGATAAAAAAGAAATAAAAAAGCTTTTAAAAGAAAAATTATCTGATGAGGATATAGAAAAATTGGAAGAAATTCTTTTGGAGGAAAATATGCAAAAAAAAGAAAAAATTGAGATATTAAAAAGATTAATAAAAGAAAATAAATATAATATTGATCCTGAAAAAGTAGCAGAGAAAATACTTAGATTTTTTGAAACAGACCAAGAAAATTAAAGAAGCTCATAAAGATTTTTAAAAGTATCATAAATAATATTTACAGCTATATCCACTTCTTCTTCAGTAGAGAAAATATCAAATGAAAATCTTAAAGATCTTAAAGCTTCTTCTTCACTATATCCATAAGCAAGTAAAACATGAGAAGGAGTAGGTGTTCCACTTGAGCAAGCAGAACCAGAAGAAACATAAACCCCTTTACTACTTAATGCTAAAAGCATTGATTGAGCATCAACTTTTGGGAAAATAATATTTGATATATGTGAAACTCTTTTTGTATTTTCACTAACAATTTCAATATCTGGTATTTTTTCTTTTAATTTTTCTTCAAAATTATCTCTTAATTTTTTTAGCATATTTCTATATTTTTCTTTATTTTCTATCCATTTTTCTATTGCCATACCTAAGCTTAATATTCCTGTTGTGTTTTGAGTTCCACTTCTAAAGCCTTCTTCTTGCCCTCCACCATGAAGTAAAGGAGTTATATCTTTTCCTTTATATAAAAAGCCTATTCCTTTTAAAGCATTTATTTTATGTCCAGAAACTGATAAAAAATCAATATATTCTGCATTTATGTCTTCCTTTAAAAAAGTTTGAACTATATCTGAAAAAAATGGAATTTCTTTTTCTTTACAAATTTTTCCTATGCTTTCTATATCTTGAATAACCCCTGTTTCATTATTTCCATGTATTACTGCTACTAAAGCAGTCTTCTTACTTATTTTAGATTTTAAGTCATCTATATCTATTAAGCCATTTTTATTTAGGTTTAAAAATCTTATTTTATATCCATTTTTTGCTAAAAATTTTATTGGAACTAAAACTGATTTATGTTCAATAGGAGATACAATTATTTCATCTTTTTCATTATTACTAAATAACAATGATTTAAGAACTGTGTTATTACTTTCTGTTGCCCCAGAAGTAAATATTATATCTTCATAATTTAGATTTAAAGTTTCTGCTATTAAAAATCTTACTTTTTCTATCTTATTTTTTACTTCTTGTCCGGCAAAATGGATAGAGTTTGGATTTGCATAATATCTTTTTGTAAGGGTAGGTAATGATTCAACAATTTCATTAAAAACTCTTGTTGTAGCAGCACCATCTAAGTATATTTCCATTTATATACTCTCCATTAAATAATAAATAAAAGGAAGAGTTATAAAACTAATTATAATACCAATTCCAACAGCAGAAACTGCCATATCTTTATTTAACTTTTCATTTATAACTAAAATAGATGCTAAAACCATTGGAGGCATAGATATTTCTAACATAAATGTTTTTAATTGGATAGATAGATTAATTCCTGAAATTTTTAAGACTGTTAAAACCAATAAAGGAACAAATATCATCTTTATTAAAAGTATAAAAAAAACATTTCTTTTTTCAAAAAGAGCAAAAGAAAGTTTTAAATTCATTCCAACTGAAAAAATAGCAAGGGGGATTACAGTATCTCCAATATCCTTTAAAGAATTTAAAATAAATTTGGGAACTGGAAATTGAGCTACTAAAAATCCAAAAATAAGAGCTATAAAAGGTGGAAAAGTAATTACTTTTTTTATATCAATATTTGCTTTTTTGCCACTTCCATAAGCCAAAATAAATCCAGAAAGTAAAGAAACAGGTAAAAAAGATGCAAGCTGATCAAAAACTACTCCATATTTTAAGCTTTCTTCACCAAGAAAAGCTTTTAAATAAGGGAAACCTACAAAGGAAGTATTTCCAAATGTTGACATCATTATAAATGTAGCAAGAGAAGGTTTATTAAGTTTTAATAGTTTCCCAATAAAATATGATATAAATATTGAAAAAAATATAACAAACCAGCCAGAAATTATAATAAATAAAAGATTTTTAGTTATATGTAAGTAATATATGTTATAAATTACAAGAGCTGGAAATGCTATATTAATTATAAATTTTACTAAATAATCAGAAGTTTCTTCTGGAAGAAATTTTGTTTTTCTTGAAAAATATCCAAGACTAAAAAAAAGAATTACTTCAAATAGATTCTTAGAAAGAAGTAAAGATTCAAACATTATCCACCGCTTACAGGTGGTATTACTGCCACATTATCTCCATCTTTTAAAATATATTCTTTATCTTGATATTCTTCATTTACTGCAAACATTACATTATCAAGATTTTGGCTAATTTGAGGATATTTTTCCTTTAATATATTTATTAAATCATTTATAGAAGAATTATCTTTTATTTCTAACTCTTCAGAAGATTTTTTTAATTTATCTTTTATAGAAGAAAAATAAAGAAGTTTAATCTTCAAACTTTACCTCCCATTCTGTTATTAAATGGGAACCTCTTAAAAAGTGTGATCTTAATTTTAGTTTTACAACTTCATCTAAGGATTTAAAACCTTCTCCATCTACTAAAGTTGGAGTATCTTTTCCTCCTATTATAAATGGCATATGTATTAATCTAACTTCATCTACTAATCCATATTTAAAAAGTTGCCAATTTAAAGTAGCTCCACCTTCAACCATTAAATTTTTAATTCCTTTTTTATATAGAATATCCATCATTTTTATTAAATCTACTTTATCTTCACCACATCTTATAACTTCTACTTTTTCTTCTAAAGCCTTAACTTTATCCTCAGGTGCTTTTTCAGTAGTAATAATTATAGTTGGTGCATGCTTTTGTAAAATATTTGCATCTAAAGGAATATCTGCCCTTGAAGTTGGAATAATTCTTGTTGGATTTTTACCTTCTACATATCTAACTGTTAAAAATGGATTGTCTGTTCTTACTGTTTCTGCTCCAACCATAATACCATCAACTTTTGCTCTAATCTGATGTAAATATCTTGTTGCTTCTTCATCCATAAACTGCATAATCTCTTTAGAAGAATATCCTCTTCTTAAAGTTAATTTACCATCAACAGTTACTTCTGAAACTATAATAGTATAAGGACGGTTCATCTGATTCCCCTTTAATCGTATTGCTTGTTATATTTTATATAAAGATAAAAAATTCTTTGCATTAAAGATAAAATAGTTAAAACTGCTATTACTTTAAATCCAAACTCTAATCCACCAAATATTTTAAAATGTTCAAAAATAGCAAAAATTATAATTGTAAGCATAGTTTCAGGTCTTCCGAAAAATCCAATTCCTTCAAGAGGATCATCTATTTTTCCTTTTTTTCTTTCAGAAAATCCAATTTCTGAATAAACAACAGGTTTTATAAATGTATGCAGTTGGTTAGTCACTACAGCCAAAATTGTTATCCATGGAGTTGAGTAAGCCATTCCTATTGCAAATAATACAAAGCCATCTACAAATTTATCTGCAAGCCAGTCAAAAACTGCTCCAAATTTAGAAGCTCTATCTGTTTCTCTTGCTACTACGCCATCCATTAAATCAAAAAATCCACTAAAAAATAAAAGCATAGCACCTGTGAAAGGTTTATGAATAAAAAAGAAATAAGCAGAAAGAACTCCTAAAATTATAGAAATTATTGTAATAATATTAGGGGTAATGTGGCTTTTTGCCAACAATACCCCAAATGGTTCATAAGTCTTTTTTAAAGCTTTTCTTTTACTTGTAAAATTCATTTATAGTCCTTTTCCTTCAAGCCAAGGCATCATTTTTCTTAATTGTCTTCCTACTTCTTCAACAGGATGTTGTTCATCTCTTTTTACAAGAGCATTAAAGTGAGGTCTTCCTGCTACATTTTCAAGTACCCATTCTTTTGCAAACTCACCTTTTTGTATTTCTTCAAGTATTTTTTTATGGATAGGTTTTACTGCTTCATAAATTCTTTCTCCTCTTGTAACATCACCATATCTTGCAGTATCAGATATAGAATATCTCATTCCTGATATTCCATATTGATATATTAAATCAACTATAAGTTTAAGTTCATGTAAACATTCAAAATATGCAACCTCTGGTTGATAACCAGCTTCTATTAAAGTTTCAAAACCTGCTTTTATTAATGCAGTAGCTCCACCACAAAGAACTGCCTGCTCTCCAAAAAGATCTGTTTCTGTTTCTTCTTTGAAAGTAGTTTCAATAAGGCCTGCTCTAGTACATCCAATACCTTTTGCATAAGCAAGAGCTATATCCTTAGCTTTTCCTGTAAAATCTTGATGTACTGCTACAAGGCCAGGAACACCTTTACCTTCTTCATACTGCCATCTTACAAGATGTCCAGGTCCTTTTGGAGCTACCATAAATACATCTATGTAAGGTGGTGGTATTATTTGATCAAAATGAATATTAAATCCATGGGCAAATGCAAGTGCATTTCCTTCATCTAAGTTTGGTAAAATCGCAGTTTGATAAACTTCAGGTTGGATTGTATCAGGAATTAACATCATTACAACATCTGCTTTTTTAGCAGCATCATCTGGAGATAAAACTTCAAATCCATCTGCTTTAGCTTTTTCTATAGAACGGCTACCTGCATAAAGTCCTATTACAACATTTATTCCACTATCTTTTAAATTTAATGCATGTGCATGTCCTTGTGAACCATAACCAATAATAGCTACCGTTTTATCCTTTAATACATCTAAGGATGCATCATTGTCATAATAAATTTTTGCCATTTTTTCCTCCTATTTCTGTTTTATTTAAATAAATCTTATTTATTTTATAACCATTTAAAAACTTTTTCAGCAAATATGTAGCATAATCTTTGGAGATTATAATTATATCACCTGTGATTATTGCGTCTTCTATTTTAACATCTATGTTTTTTGCTTTCCTTTTAAAAAAGACATTTTTATAATCTATTAGTGTATCTCCTTTTCTGGATATAACTCTAAATCTTTTTTCTGTAGGAATTTTAGTTGTTATTATTTCTAAATTTATTTTTTTTGTTTTTATTTTTTGTTTTAAAGATAAATATTTTGAATTACTTAAAGCTTTTCCTATATCAGTCAGTAAATCTTCTCCACTATTAGATGTAAAGCATATATTCTCTACAGGCTTATTCTCCTTTTTCAAAAAAAAACATATATTATAAGAAAGAACTATCCAAGTAATATCTATATCAATACTTAAAGAATTATCTTTTAACTTTAAATTTTCATAAAAAAAATTATTAAATATATCTTTATAGGAATCTGGCAAATTTTTTATTTTTAAATTAAAATCCTTTGCAAAAACTGTCGTAAAAAAAATTAAATTAAATATTATCAATATTTTTTTGAGATTCACGGACAACAGATAAAACCCCTGTTCTTGCAACATCTTTTATACCAAAAGGTCTAACTAAATCTATAAATGCCTCTATTTTAGAATGCTTTCCTGTTATTTCTACAGTATATGTATCTGAAGAAACATCTATAACTCTTGCTCTAAATATATCAACCAGTCTCATTATTTCATCTCTTGTAGCAGAATCTGCAGTATGAATCTTTATAATTGCAAGTTCTCTTTCAATATGGGGAACATCTGTAATATCTCTTACTTTTAATGTTTCTATCAACTTTCTAAGTTGTTTTATTATCTGTTCAACAACCCTTTCATCACCATTAACTACAATTGTTATTCTTGCAATATTTGGCTCATGGGTCATACCAACAGTAAGACTTTCTATGTTATATCCTCTACCTGCAAATAAACCTGTAATTCTGGATAATACTCCAACATTATGTTGTACTTTAACTACAATTACATGTTTTCTTACTACTGTTTTAGGTTGTGGTCTTATTTTTAATGCTTTAATTTCTTCCATATCTTACCCCACTAAATACATAGTTTCTGCTTCACCTTTTTCACCAGGGTGAAGAATCATCTCTCTATAAGATTTTCCTGCTGGTACCATTGGTAAAACATTTTCTTCTCTATCTACTGCAAAATCCATTATAACAGGTCTATCATTTATAGACATAGCTTCATCTAATACTTTTCTTACTTCTGAAGGTTTTGTTGCTCTAAGACCAACTGCACCAAAACTTTCTGCAAGCTTTACAAAGTCAGGTTGAGTTGAAAGGCAAACACTTGAATATCTACTATCATAGAAAAACTCTTGCCATTGTCTAACCATTCCTAAAAATTCATTATTTAATATTGCTACTTTAACAGGTATTCTATATTGAACTGCAGTAGTTATATCTTGTATATTCATCAAGAAAGAACCATCACCTTCTATTGCTATTACTTCTTTGTCTGGTCTTGCAATTTTAGCTCCAACTGCTGCTGGAAAACCAAATCCCATTGTCCCAAGGCCACCGGAATTTATAAACTGTCTTGGGAATTTATATTTATAAAACATTGCTGCCCACATTTGATGCTGGCCAACTCCAGCAGTAATAATGGCTTCTCCTTTTGTTGCTTTATAAATCTCTTCAACAACATACTCAGGTTTTATTATTTTACTTTTTCTATCATAAGTTAAAGGATTTTCTCTCTTCCATTTTTCTATAAGTTTTAACCAGCTTTCTCTTGCTTCTTCCCATTCTATAGGTTTTCTTTCAAGCTGTTTTATTAATTTTTGTAAAACTTTCTTAACATCTCCAACTATTGGAACATCAACTTCTATTGTTTTACTTATTGATGCTGGATCTATATCTATATGGATTATTTTTGCTTCTGGGGCAAACTCATCTATCTTTCCTGTAACTCTATCATCAAATCTTGCTCCAACAGCAATTAAAAGATCACAGTTATAAACTGCCATATTTGCATAATATGTACCATGCATTCCAAGCATATGAAGTGCTAATGGGTGGTCTTCTGGGAATGCTCCTTTTCCCATTAATGTTGTTGTAACAGGTATTTTTGCTAATTCTGCTAATTTTACCAACTCTTTATTTGCTTCTGATGCTACTGCTCCACCACCTACATAAAGAACAGGTCTTTTTGCTTGTCTAATAAGTTTTGCTGCCTTTTTTATTTGAGCAATATTTCCTTCATAATGAGGCTTATATCCTGGAAGTGCATCTTCCACATCTTTTTCTGTTGGCATTTTATAATCATAAACTTGTTGTGTAATATCTTTTGGAATATCAACTAAAACAGGTCCTGGCCTTCCTGTTCTTGCTATATAAAAAGCTTCTCTTAAGATTAATGCTAAATCTTTTATATCTGTAACTAAAAAATTATGTTTTGTAACTGGTCTTGTAATTCCTGTTACATCTGCTTCTTGAAAAGCATCTGTGCCTATATAATGGGTTGGCACTTGCCCTGTTATTGCGACTATAGGAGATGAATCCATATGAGCAGTAGCAAGGCCTGTAACAAGATTTGTAGCACCTGGTCCTGAAGTTGCCATAACAACTCCAACTTTACCTGTAGCCCTTGCATATCCATCTGCCATATGACAAGCAGCAAGCTCATGTCTTGTTAATATATTTTTAAATGGAGCATTAAATAATGCATCATAAACTTCCATTATTGCTCCACCAGGAAGTCCAAATATCGTATCTACTTTTTCTTCAAGTAAAACATCTACAATTATATCTGCGCCTCTTTTCTTAGGCATTTTATCATCTCCTAAGGTTAGTATAAATGATTTTAAATATTATAGCTCTTTATATATAGTTTGTATAATTTAAATCAGGAATTAAACTTTTTAATGCATCTAAAACCATATCTGCTGTTATTTTTTCCATACATTCGTGGGTATTAATAGGACAGTTATTATGTCCATGCAGTCCACAAGGTCTACATTTTAAATCTTTTATCTCTACTATAATACCATTTCTATATGGATAAAAACCAAAATCTTTAACTGTAGGTCCATAAATATCAACTACTGGAATATTAAAAGCTACAGCCATATGAACAGGTGCTGAGTCATTTGAGATTAAACCTTTTGAATGTTTTATAAGAGAAAAGGTTTGTCTTAAATCGGTTTTCCCTACTAAGTTTATAGGATTTAACTGTGCTATTTTCAAAATTTCATCTGTAAACTGTTTATCTTCTTTTCCACCTATTAAAACAATATTTTCTTTTTTATAAAGCTTTTTTATTAAATCTGCAAAACCTTTTGCTGTCCATCTTTTTGTTTTCCATTTTGAGCCAGGAGCAATTAAAAGATAATCTTTATCTTGTAAGCCTATGCTTTTGTAAAACTGATCTTCTTCTTTTGTTAAAAAAAGCTGTGGGAATCTTTGAAAATTTTCTTCAGATATATTTTTATCTAAAGCTTTCAAAAGTCTGAAATTCCTATCTATTTCATGGATACCATCAAAAGCATGTTTTGCTTTTTTTGTATATAAAAATGAAAATCCTCCTTTATCAAAACCAACCCTTTCAGGAATTCCTGCTAAAAATAAAGAGTACGCTGCTCTATGTGAGCGATGGGGAGATATTGCTAAATCATATTTTTCTTTTCTTAAATCTTTAATAAGTTTTAATGTTGAGTCTTTACTTTTATCAAAAATAATAAGTTTATTTACATAAGGATTATTTTTTAGAACCTGTTTCCCAAAAGGTTTTGTAATTATGTGAAGTTTACTATTTGGAAATATATTTTTTATAGAAGCTATTAAAGGAGTAGTAAGAATTAAATCTCCTAAGAATGCAGTCTGCCATAAAATGATTTTTTTCATTTTACTAGATAATAAGTTATAAATGAAATTACTCCAGAAATTAAGGCTATATATCCTGAGATTTTACCAAATTTTTTCCATTTATATACATTTTGGTTATATTCTTTAAAAATTTCTTTTAATTTATCTATAAACTCTTTTGAGAATTTAAAATTACTTTTTAAATTTTCCATTTCTTTAGCTATTTTTTCTGTAGGTAAATTATCTTCATACATATTTATAATCTTTTGTAGTTGTAGATTTAAATCTTTATACTTATTTTTTGATTGTATATCAAAAAATTCAGTTGTATATCCTTCTGGAAGAATTTTCTTTAATTTATTTGTAAGTTTTTTTGAAATTAGCCAAACTTTTATTGAAGATATAGATGCAAAAATTAAACTTATTAAAAAAACTATTTCAAAAAAAGGTAAAAATATATTTATCATCACGAAAGCTGTCCTATTGAATAAAATTTAGAGTATCTTCTTTCTATAAGTTTATCTTCAGATATAGAAGAAAGCTCCTTTAAATTTTTTCTTATAGCTCTTTTTAAAAGTCTATACATTTTAATTGGTTGAAGATGTGCACCTCCTAATGGTTCTTTAACTATCTCATCTATTACACCAAGTTTTAAAAGTTCATCTGCTGTCATTTTAAGGTTTTCTGCAGCAGTTGGTGCTTCTTCTCTTGTTTTATATAAGATAGCAGCACATCCTTCTGGAGATATTACAGAATATACTGAATTTTCAAGCATCAATACTTTATCTGCTACCGCAAGAGCTAAAGCTCCTCCTGATCCACCTTCTCCTATAATAATAGATATTGTAGGAGTTTTTAAATCTGCCATAGTTGCTATGCTTTCTGCTATTGCTTGAGATTGTCCCCTTTCTTCTGCTCCTATCCCAGGATATGCACCTGCAGTATCAACAAGGGTTATTACCGGCCTTTTAAACTTTTCTGCAAGTTTCATTACTCTAATGGCTTTTCTATATCCTTCTGGATGTGGCATTCCAAAATTTCTTTCTATCTTTTCTTTAGTATCTCTTCCTTTTTCTTGTCCTATTACACATACAGGGGTTTTATCAAAAAACGCAAAACCTGCAATTATAGCTTTATCATCTGCAAACCTTCTGTCTCCATGAAGTTCTACAAAATCTGTAAATATGTTATTTATATAATCTATTGCATGGGGCCTTTTTGGATGTCTTGCAAGTTGTACTTTTTCCCATGCGGTCATTTTAGCAATTCTTTCTTTTGCAAGCCTTTTAAACTTTTTTCTTAGTTCTATAAGCTCATTTAAATACTGCTTTTCACCTTCTTTAACTTTTTTTCTTAAAATTTCTATCTTATCTTGAAGCTGTCTTAATTCTTCATTTTTTTCCATTTTTAACCTTTATTAATTCATTATTCCATTTTGAGTTAATACCATATAAAGATAAACTAAATAAAAAATTATGCCAATAGATAATCCTATTGGAATTAATTTCTTACTTGCAAATGATAAAACCATTACAAATGAGGCTGCAACTACAGCAAATATTCCAGATATAAGTGCAAGACCTTCTATATTCCACTGAGTAAACAGTATACCAAAACTAACTGGTATAGTACTTTGGAAAACCATTGCTCCACTTATATTTCCAATTGCAAGGGTATCCTTTCCTCTCCATGTCCATAAAACACTATTTATTTTTTCAGGTAGTTCTGTGGCTATTGGAGCAACAAGTAAAGAAAATAATAAAGGTGAAAATCCAAACTTTAAACTAATCTCTTTTATTCCTTCAACAAAAATATGTGCACCGCCAATCATTAATACTAAAGCAAAAACAGTTTGGAAAATCATAATAAAAAGAGATGGATTTTCTGATTTAGGAGCAAAATAAAGATGCTCTACTTCTTCCATCCCTTCACTATCTGACTTTAAAGTTAGATAAACATAAAAAATATATAAAGATAATAAAAATACTGCAGTAATAATTTTTACAGGATAGTTCTCAAAAGGTACTATAAATAATGCTACAGTATAAGCAAAAAGGAAAAAGGCTAAATCTCTTCTTATTCCATTTTCTTCAATATTAATAGAAAAATTTCTTTTTTTCATTAAAGAAGCAGTTATTATCGTCAGTCCTACAAGAGGAAAAGCAAGAGTTGAAAGCATAAAAGGAGCCCCTAAGATAGCTCCAACCCCTATTTCATGCCCTGTTTCTGCAAAAAACAAAACTGCAATTATTGGTAGTATTGTTTCAGGTAGTGCAGTTCCAACTGCTGCAAGTACACTACCTGTAAAATTCTTAGAAAGATTTAATTTATCTCCTATTGCTTCTATACCATTTGTAAAAAGCTCACCTGCTATTAAAATAAAAATTAAACCTAAAACAAATAAAACTATATCAAGTATCATTTATTTTTTTCCTTTAATTTCTCCTTTAAAAGTTCTCCTAAGGTTCCAAGTCCTTCACCTTTTGGTTTTACTTTTTCAATAACTTTTTCTATTTCTTTCTTTTCTTTATCTTTTTCTAAAGCTTTTATACTTAAAATTATGTCATGTCCTTTAATTTTAATAATTTTTGCTTCTATCTCTTGATTTAACGATAATTTATCACTTGGTATTTCTATTCTTTCCTTAGATATTTCATTGACAGGAATAAATCCTTCTATATCATTACCAAAAGTTTCTGGATTGATAACTACAAAAGCTCCCCTATCTATCATTTTTATTACTTTACCTTTTACATAATCACCAACTTTATATTTTGATAAGAAAATATCCCATGGATTTTCTTTAAACTGTTTTAATCCAAGTTTTATCTTGTCTTTTTCTTTTCCTAAAACTTTAAACTTCTCTACTTTTTTTCCTTTTAAAACTTGTCCAATATTTTTTATTTTTGGGTTCCAGGTAGCATCTTCTAAATGTAAAATCCCTTCTATTTCTCCAAGGTCTATAAATGCAACTTTATTTTTAACATCTTTTATTTTTCCTTCCACTTCAGAGCCTTCTGGATGTTCTTCTAAGAATTTATCAAGAGGATGTGGATGAGCTTGTTTTATAGAAAGTTTTAATTTTTGATTTTCTCTATCAAGTTCTATAATTACTGCTTCTACTTCAGAACCTTCTTTAAATTTTTCTTTGAATTTATTTGGATATAAATGATCTGTTTCAGATTTATGTATAAAACCTTGTAAGTTATCTACTTTTACTATAAGTCCATAATCATTTATTTTTTTCACTACTGCTTTTACTTTATCACCTACTTGATATGGGAATTTTTCCCATGGATTTTCTTCTAAATCTTTTCTTGAAAGAATTAATTTTTGATTTTCTTTATCAAGTTCTTTAATAAATACTTCTATTTCTTGTCCTTTTTTTAGCTCTTTAATAGATTTATTTTTATCCCATGAGTATAAAGATGCAGGTAAAAATCCAAAAACTATATTTCCTACAGATAATACTACTCCATTGTCTTGAATTTTAACTACTTTTGCTGGGATACTCATTCCTTGTTCAAGTTCTGAGAATAATTTTTCTTTTTTCTTTTGCTGTTCTTCTTGTAATACTTTTTTTCTTGAAACAACTATATTTGGTACTTTTCTATTTTTATCAAGTTTTAATACATAAACTTCAAACTCTTCTGGTAGGTTTTCTCCTTTTCTTAATCCTGATTCAGAATAAGGTAAAAATGCTTTAATACCATTTAAATCAACTATAAATCCTTTTTCTAAATTTTTTATTAGTTTTGCATTTATTCTTAGGTTTTCATTTAATGCTTTTTCTACATTTTCTAAAGCCTCTTTAAATCTTATAGGTTTTCTTGAAAGGATTGAGTAGCCTTCTGGTGTTTTTTTACCTGTATATACTGCTTTTATTTTGTCTCCTATATTTAATCCTTCTAATTCATCTTTTTTCACAACTGCTTCTGTTTTTTGTCCTATATCTACAAATGCATAATCATTTGTAATTCTTACTATCTCTCCTTCTACTATTTCTCCTTTTGAATAATAATTTAGTTCTTCTTGTTCTAACAGTTCTTGGAACTCTTTTTCATAATTTTCCATTTTTATTACCTCTTTTATGTAATTTCCTCAAATTTTTTAAATGCTTCATTTAGTTTAGATATATCAGTTCCACCACCTTGTGCCATATCAGGTCTTCCACCACCTTTTCCACCTATTAGTGGTGCTATTTGCTTTACTATCTCTCCTGCTTTGATTTTAGCTGTTAAATCTTTTGAAACTGCAACTATAAAGTTTATTTTTCTTTTTTCTTTATTAACAGAAACAAGCATTATTACTGATTTCCCAAGCTTTGCTCTTGCAACATCTGCTAAATCTCTAAGTTCATTTGGATTTAGATTTTCTAACTTTCCATAAGCTATTTTGTAATCTTCTTTTTCTTTTACTGTTAAAATATCTGTAATTTTATCTACTATTGATTTTTTCTTTATAGCTTCAAGCTCTTTTTCTGTTTCTTTTAATTTTTTCTGTAGATTTTCAATTTTATTTAGAATTTCATTTTCATTTGCTGTTAAAACTTGAGAAATCTGTTTTATTAAAGAATGCTCATTATATGCTTTTTCTACTGCTTTTTCACCTGCTACTGCTTCTATTCTTCTTGTTCCTGATGATACTGCATATTCTGATAATATTTTAAAATAACCAATATCACCTGTTCTTGATACATGTGTACCACCACAAAGTTCTACTGAAATACCTGCTGATATAACCCTTACAACATCTCCATATTTTTCATCAAAAATAGCAATAGCTCCTGTTCTTAAAGCTTCATCATAAGGCATCTCTTTACATACTACAGGCTGATTTTTCATTATTTCTTCATTTACAAGCTTTTCTATCTTTTCTATTTCTTCATCTGTTAAACTTTCAAAATGAGTAAAATCAAATCTTAAAATATCAGGTGATACTAAAGAACCTGCTTGTTTTACATGATCTCCAAGAATATTTCTAAGGGCAGCATGTAGAAGATGGGTAGCAGTATGATGTCTCATTGTATTTTGTCTTAATTTTTTATCTACTTTTGCTAAAACTACATCGTTCGTTTTTATATTTCCATAAACAACTTTTCCTTTATGAACTATTAAACCATCTACTGGTGTTTGGGTATCATAAACTTCAAATAATCCACCTTCTGCTTCTATAATTCCTTTATCTCCAACTTGTCCACCTTTTTCTGCATAGAAAGGTGTTTTATCTAAAATAATCTCTCCTTCTTCTCCTTCTTTTAAAATATCTGTAGTTTTATCTTCTTTTAATATAGCTAAAACTTTGCTATCATCTGTCTCTAAATGCTCATAACCTACAAACTGATTTTCTCCAAATAGATTTTTTAACTCTATATAAATTGGTTTAACTTCTTTGGCTTGTGATTTCCAACTTTTTCTTGCTCTTTCTTTTTGCTCTTCAAGATATTTGTAATATTCTGCAATATCAACTCCAAATCCATTATCTTTTGCTATATCTTCAATTAAATCAACTGGAAAACCATATGTATCATATAAAGTGAAAACTTCTTTACCTGTAATATGTTTTCTTCCTTCCTTTTTTGCTTTTTCTATTATTTCATAAAAAATATCCATTCCTTTTCTTAATGTTTTTATAAATCTATCTTCTTCTGACTTTACAAGATTTTTTATGAAGTTTCTATTGCCTATTAATTCTGGATAAGTTTCTTTCATTATATCTATTACAACATCTATTCCTTGATATAAAAATGGTTTTTCAAGGCCTAACTCTTTTCCATATCTTAAAGCTCTTCTTAAAATTCTTCTTAAAACATATCCTCTTCCTTCATTTGAAGGAAAAACTCCATCAGAGATTAAAAATGTAATTGCTCTAAGATGGTCTGCTATAACTCTCATTGAAATTGTGTTTATATCTTTTGGATTTTCAGGATTGTATTTTTTTCCTGAAATGTTTTCTGTCCAGTTAATTATTGGCATAAAAAGATCTGTTTCATAGTTTGATTTTGCTCCTTGTAAGACAGATGCTATTCTTTCAAGGCCCATACCTGTATCTATATTAGGATTTGGAAGAGGTGTTAATCTACCTGTTTCATCCCTGTTATATTGCATAAAAACAAGATTCCATATTTCTAAATATCTATTATCTTCATCACTTCCAAGTTTTGGATTTCCATATTCTTCACCTTTGTCATAATAAATCTCAGATGAAGGTCCACAAGGCCCAGTTTCTCCCATTGACCAAAAGTTATCTTCTACTCCAAGTTTATGAATTTTTTCTTCTGGAAGTCCTATATGCTCTTTCCATATCTTATATGCTTCTTCATCTTCTTTAAATACTGATACTTGAAGTCTTTCCTCTGGTATTTCTAATACTTTTGTTAGATATTCCCATGCAAACTCTATTGCTTCTTTTTTAAAGTAATCTCCGAATGAAAAATTTCCAAGCATCTCAAAAAAGGTATGATGTCTTGGTGTATAACCAACATTGTCTAAATCATTATGTTTTCCTGAAACTCTAAAAACTTTCTGACAAGATGCGGCTCTTTTATAAGGTCTTTTTTCAAGCCCTAAAAATACATTTTTAAAAGGCACCATTCCAGCATTTACAAATAAAAGGGTTGGGTCTGTTTCTGGAATGATAGATGATGATTTTACTATCTGGTGATCTTTAGATTTAAAATATTCTAAAAAGCTATTTCTAATCTCATTACTTGTTAAGGATTTCAAAATATCCTCCAGCTACAAAACTTAATTTTCTAACTATAATTTAACATAGTATTATATAATTTTTTTCTCTAATACTAAACAACATGAGGTAAATTTGATTCAAAAAAGAATAAAAAGTTTAAAAGAATTAAGAGAGTTTGCAAAGCAGTTTTTAAAATGCTTAAAAGGAAATGAGATAATTTTATTATATGGAAATCTTGGTGCTGGAAAAACAACTTTTACTAAGTATCTTGTTTCTTCTATAGATGAAAGTTTAGAAGATGAAGTAAATTCCCCAACTTTTACAGTTATGAATATTTATGAAACAGAAAAATTTCCTATTTACCATATTGATTTATATAGAGTTAAAGATTTTGATATTACAGATATTATTGGAACAGGATTAATTATTATAGAGTGGGCTGAGTATATGGATTTTGAGGATATTGAATATCCAATTATAAAAGTGAAAATAAATATAAAAGAAGATGAAAGGATTTTTAATATTGAAGAAGAAAACGATAAAGATTTAGAAGAATGTTTAAGACAAGATAATTAAAATTGTAAAATATTTATTGTTCAGATATAACACAAAAAACCATTTTTACTTATGCCATATATTGTAGATAAGATAGCTATAAGCTGGGTCTGTTTTAGTGTCTTTTTCATCATCTTCTTCATAATAAAAATCAGGTTCTGATTTTATAAATTCATAATAAAGAAAATAATCACCTACTTTGAATATATTGTTAAATCTTTCTACCTTGCCATCTATATCTGGGAATACTTCTTTTATTTTATCTGGTGTTAGTTCCATAACTCCTTCTGGTGTTAAATGTAATTTTGCTACTTCTTGTCCATTTTTTACTATTTTCAGTCTTACTGCTTCTTCTGTATAAGTTGGTTTGTTTAGTGTTATGTCTTTGTTTACTTTTAAAGAAGCTTTATAAACTTTACCTAAGAATTTTCCATTTTTGTATATACCGGGGATAGGTGGTCTATAAGCATAGGTAGCCGCAAGGATAAATAATAATACAAATGCTAAAAATCCAAATCCATTGTAAAATTTGTAGAGGATAAACATTGAAAATCCTACTATTAATATAGCAGTAATTTCTCTAAAAAAGCTTTTTGCTTCTGCATCTACATCCAGAATATTATCTTTTATATATTTTGAGTAATTTGTTAAATCCGTTAAAATGTAAACAAGAGCTAAAAGTAATAAGAATACACCTACTAATACAATTACCCAGTTTCTTGGTTCTGATGTAAATGCTGCATATAATCCCAAAATTGAAAGATATAAAAGAATAAAACCAAGAATTAGTTGTGAGAACTTCATTTTATTTGCCTCCCTTTATCCTAAAAGGGATTTTTTATCTTTTATAACTTTATTTATATAAAGTTTTATTCTTTCAGTATTTTTTTTCTTGCCCCTTAGCCTTAACTATCCTCAAAATATCATAAATAGTTTTTGCCGTCAAATAAAATCAGAAATTCCAAGATTTAATGCATCATACTTTTTTGATTTAAAAACAGGTAGAGATGAATTAGAGATTAAATTTTCTCCTACATCTTTAAAATTAAATGGGGAATATATAATGTTTAATGAGTTTGATAAAAATATCTTTTTGGAAAAGTTGAAGTTAAATTTTAAACAGGGGGCAAAAGCCCCCCAGATCTCCCCACATCCCTCCTAAAAACCAAAAGTAATAGGTATTGCTTTTTTAGAATGAAATTCCTTAAGTGTTCCATCAGAGTTGACACCCCAAGTTTGTGCATCAGCACCTATATAAGTTGTTGTATATGGATTTTTTATTATTTTCATTATTTATAAACGATAGTAGATGTATTTTCTGACAACTTTATGTATAATAAAAAACAAAAACTATATTTTTAGTTA